>CAMFZO010000025.1 GCA_946006895.1 uncultured Clostridia bacterium
TTGTAGACAGGATCCGGAAGGACCTCTCTCTTGGGAACATTACCTCTTCTGGGCACTTTGCTTCCCTCCTTCATAAAATGATTTCATAGGTACTTCGATAGGCCGAACCTACCGTTTTGTGCCTGCCAAGAGCTTCCCATACAATAAATATATTATATAAAAAACGCATGGCAAGGCGGTGCCTTGCGATAAGGCGTGATTACTTCTTCTTGGCCTTCGGGCGCTTCTGACCGTACTTGGAGCGGGCCTGCATACGTCCCTGAACACCCTGGGTATCGAGAGTACCGCGGATGATGTGGTAACGAACGCCGGGAAGGTCCTTGACACGGCCGCCGCGGATCAGAACGACGCTGTGCTCCTGCAGGTTGTGGCCGACACCGGGGATGTAGGCGGAAACCTCGTAGCCATTCGTCAGGCGGACACGGGCGATCTTACGAAGTGCGGAGTTAGGCTTCTTGGGGGTGGTGGTACGAACTGCGGTGCAGACGCCTCTCTTCTGAGGGGAAGCAAGGTCGGTAGCGCGGTTCTTCAGGGTGTTCAGACCCTTCTGCAGTGCAGGAGCCGTGGACTTGTAAGTGCTCTGTTCTCTTCCTTTTCTGACCAACTGATTAAAAGTAGGCATGTTGTTCTCCTTTCTTTTGAATTACGCTGTATCAGCGTTTATATTATCCCGGAATATCCTAAAATATTCCGCAGGATACAAAAATTACAGGATCGCGGCTGCCGCCGCGTCAACGGAAATATCACAGGCTGCGCCGAGCTGCTTCATGGTGGGGACGAAGATCACCGGGATATCCTCACATTTGCACTGCTGTGCAATGGGATCCGTCAGAGCAGGGTCCGCATCCTCGGCCAGGTAGACCGTTTTGACCCCGCCTGCTGTGAGCGCCTTGCGCAGCTGCTTGATGCCGACCACCCTGCGGGCGGTCTTGAGTTCGTCAAGCACTGATTTTTACACCTCCGGCATTGCCAGAAATCTATGCCGGCGCAGAGAAAGCCTCTTGTGAAGCGTTCGCACGCCGATGCTCACGCGATTTAGAATTATAGCAGAATTAACGAAAAGTGTCAACAATTTTTGCCGCTTTTGACGAAAATTTTTTCTGTTTTTTCATAGAAAAACTGCAGGCGGCTCCGAAAAGCCGCCTGCAAACGGGTTTCTTGGCCTCATCGAGGGCGGTATCCCCGCCCTTCGGTGCAAAACTTCGTATTTTACTCTTTATCCGTGCTGTCTGCACCTTTGAGCTTTTCCTTCTCGGCGCTGTCGGCGTTGACGTAGGCCATCAGCTCATCGCCGGTAATGGTCTCCTTCTGCAGCAGGTAGAGGGAGATCTCGTCCAGCAGGGCGCGGTTGTCCCGCAGCAGGGTCTTGGCCTTGTCGTAGCTCTCGTTCAGGAGCTTTCGGATCTCAGCATCCGCCTCTGCCGCCGTCGTCTGGGCGCAGTCCATATAGGCCTGATTGTCCAGATATTCGTTGCTGACGGTGGACAGGGCCATGAGGCCGATTTGATCGCTCATGCCGAACTGGGTGACCATCTTCCGGGCCAGATCCGTGGCCCGCTGGATGTCGTTGGAGGCGCCGGTGGTCTGGATGCCGAAGACCAACTGCTCGGCGGCGCGTCCGCCCAGGAGCATCTGGAGCTGGACCATCAGGTCCTCCTTGGAATCCAGATACTTTTCCTCCTCCGGCATCTGCATGGTGTAGCCCAGGGTGCCCGAGGTGTGGGGAACAATGGTGATCTTGGAGACGGGCTGGGAGTGCTTGCGCAGCGCGGCGACAAGCGCGTGTCCCACCTCGTGATAGGCAACGATGCGCTTTTCGATGTCGGTCAGCACCGTGCCCTTCTTTTCCGTACCGGCAATGACCGTCTCAAAGGAGGTCAGCAGGTCCTGCTGATTGACCGCCTGCCTGCCCATACGGACGGCACGCAGCGCCGCCTCGTTGACCAGGTTGGCCAGATCTGCGCCTACGGCACCGGCCGTTGCCTGGGCGATCTTGCGCAGGTCCACGTCCTCGGCCAGATGGATGTTCCGCGTGTGGACCAGCAGGGTCTGGTAACGGCCCTCCAGATTGGGGCGATCCACCACGATGCGGCGGTCAAAGCGTCCCGCACGGAGCAGGGCCTTGTCCAGGATTTCCGGGCGGTTGGTGGCCGCCAGAATGACCACGCCCTTGGAGGAATCGAAGCCGTCGATCTCCGCCAGGAGCTGGTTCAGGGTCTGCTCCCGCTCGTCGTTGCCGCCGAAGCGGCTGTCACGGCTGCGTCCGATGGCGTCGATCTCGTCAATAAAGATGATGGCGGGAGCCACCTTTGCCGCCTCCTTGAACAGGTCGCGGACACGGCTGGCGCCGACGCCGACGAACATCTCCACAAAGTCCGAGCCGGAGATGGAGAAGAACGGTACATGGGCCTCGCCGGCCACCGCCTTGGCAAGCAAAGTCTTGCCGGTACCGGGGGAACCCACCAGCAGCGCGCCCTTAGGGAGTTTAGCGCCGATGGCGGTGTATTTTTTCGGATTGTGGAGGAAGTCGATGATCTCCACCAGGGACTCCTTGGCCTCGTCCTGACCGGCCACATCCCGGAAGGTCACGCCGGTTTCCTTTTCCATATAGACCTTTGCCTTACTCTTGCCGATGCCGCCGATGCCTCCCATGCCGCCACCGCCGCTGCGGTTGGCAATGACCCGCATGAGCAGCATCATGCCGACGAAGAAGATCAGCGGCAAAATGATCCAGCTAAAGAGCAGCGAGGAGGTATCGTCGTCCTCCAATATACCGGCAAATTCGACGTGATTGCTCTGCAGGGCCGCGACCACGTCGTTCAGCTCCACGCCCGGCAGACGGGCGGTATAGTAGATAGTGCGAACCTTTTCCTGAGCGTCAGCGCGCAGGAGGTAGGAGATATACGTGTCTCCGATTTCCACCTGTTCCACGTCGTTTTTCTCCACCGCCGTCAGGAAGGTATCGTAGGTGACCTCCTCCTGGCCGACGGAATTAAAAAGCTGCATGATGCGGCTGCCGAAAATGAGCAGCAGCAAAAGCGCCACCGCAATAATGATAAACGGCAGATTGGAGCGTCCGTTTTCCGGTTTTTTCCCCTGATTGTTGTTCTGCACAGCACCAAGCTCCTTCCCTCTGTTTCGCTTCATGATAGCACATTTCCCCGCGGTTGGCAATAAATCCCGCGAAAACGCGCTGTAAATTTTCTGTGAATTTACAAATCTTATTGTTTCCCAAGCCGTTGTCTGATATAATAAATAGAAGTATTTTTTGAAACAGGGAGTTTTTATGAAAAAAGAGAAGGAATTTGACCGACCCGATGAGCTTTCCGAGGGCATGATCGAGGGCAGAAACGCCGTTACCGAGGCGCTGCGCAGCGGCCGTACCATCAATAAAGTATTCCTGGCCGACGGCGACACGGACCGGGCGCTGGGCCGTCTTGCCGCCATGGCAAAGGACAGCGGCGCCGTCGTGGTACGCATCGACCGCCGCAAGCTCAATGAAATGAGCCCGACCGGTGCCCATCAGGGCATCATCGCCTCTGTCGCCGCCCATGAATATGTGACCGTGGAGGATATGCTGGCAGCCGCAGAAGCCAAGGGAGAAGCGCCGCTGCTGATCCTGTGCGACGAGCTTTCCGACCCCCACAATCTGGGGGCCATCCTCCGCACGGCCGAATGTGCCGGTGCCCACGGCGTCATCATCCCCAAGCGCCGCAGCGTAGGTCTGACCGCCGTGGTGGGTAAGGCCTCCGCAGGCGCGGTGGAATATATGCCTGTGGCCCGGGTGTCCAACCTGGCCGCCACCATCCGGGACCTGAAGCAGCGGGGCGTCTGGATCTTCGGCACCGCCGCGGGCGGAAATACCACGCTCTGTAACGCGGACCTGAAAGGCCCCGCTGCCATCGTCATCGGCAACGAGGGAGCCGGTATGAGCCGCATCGTGGCGGAAAGCTGTGATTTTCTGGTCAGCATCCCCATGAAGGGCCGCATTTCCTCCCTCAATGCCTCCGCCGCCGCCGCGATCCTGCTCTACGAGGCCGTCCGGCAGAGAGGTTAGGCCGCTATGGAACGACGTGAGCCGGAACAACTGAATAGCAAGGACACGTCGAAGGAGTTCGCCCTGGAGGATATTCTGCGGGAATTCGGCGGCGAGCCGAAAGAAACGGAAAAGCCCGATGAAGCGCCCAAGGAGCCGGTCTCCCGGGACACCATGGTCTTCAAGCCCATCCGCAGCGCGCCTGCTCCCGTCGGGGACGACGCGCCGGTCAAGGTCTTTTCCGGGAAGAAGCCCGTGCCCGTGGTGCGCAACGCGGTCAGGATCGACGACGAGCCGGAGGAAACGCCGCCGTTGTCGGAGGAATTACCCCCGGAGCCGGAAGCACCCGTCAAGCCACCTATCGGCCTGGTGCCGGATCATCGTGCTGAGCCGCTCTCGCCGCAAAAGGCCCTTGCCGCCGCGCAGAAAGGCACGACCTGGCAGTTCTGGCGGATGATTCTGCTGCTTTTGGCCGCCTTCTGTGAGGCGCTTCTGCTGCCGGAGCTGTGGCCGCAGCAGATGCTTCCGGCGCTGAAGCCCTATGTTCCTTATTTGCATTTCGGGCTGCTGGGGCTTTCCCTGCTGTTCTCGTGCGACGTGCTATGGCAGGGACTTCTGGATCTGGTCCGCCTGAGCATCAGCCCCTTTACCCTGAGTCTGCCCATCAGCATCCTGGCCGTTCTTCAGATGATCCAGACCTACCCGGACTGTGAGGGCAGCTACTCCGGCGTTGTCATCCTGCTTCTGTTCTTCCTGCTGCGGACGCTCCGCGCCCAAAAGCGAGGGCAGGTCCACGCCCTGCGCACAGTCTGTGGATTTTCCTCCCCCATGGGGATCTTTGATGCCCGCCAACTGCTCAAGGACACCGACTCCCTGCGCAGGGAAACGGCGGATATGGACCTGTTTCTGCGGGACCTTTCGACTGCGGACAGTCCGAAACGGATTCTGAGCTTTTACTGTACCATTCTGTTGCCTGTCAGCGCGGCATCGGCAAAGCTGCTGGCCCAGCGCACTGTGGCCGATTTTATCCCCATCTGGCTGATCCTTCTGCTGGCCGCCACGCCCTTTGCAGGTTCGCTGTGCTATCCACGCATTTTCTGCGCTCTTTCCCGTCAGCTTGCCAAGGTGGGCGGTGCTCTCAGCGGCTGGAAAAGCGCCAAGCTCTTCGGTGGACGCCACACCATCATCCTCCACGATGAGGACCTGTTTCCCCGCAGCAGTATCACCGGCAGCGGCATGAAGATCCTCGGCTCTTTCTCCGCGCCCAGGGTCATCGCCTACGCCCGGGAAGCCCTGGAGATCGCCGGCAGCCCCCTGACGGAGCTGTTTGCCTCCCTGCAGCAGGCCCAACACGCCCCCCGCTACCCTCTGACGGAGCACCGCATCTATGACGGCGGCGGCATCGGCGCGGAGATTATGGGCGACGTGGTGCTGGTAGGTTCTCTGAGCTTTATGCACAGCATGGGAGTGCGCATGAGCACCGGCGCACGGGTGCGTCAGGCGGTCTATGTCTCCGTCAACGGAGAGCTGGCCGGCATTTTCGCCGTAAAATACAAGGCCAACGCCTCCACCCGCACCGGTCTGCGGGATGTGCTGGCCAACCGGAATTTCTCCGTGGTCATCGCCACCCGGGACTTTATCATCACCCCCGAGCTCATTGCCGCCAAATACGAGCTTCCCACCGACAATATGCGCTTTCCGTCCTATTCAGAGCGTCTGCGCCTGTCGGCAAGCAGCTCGGATAAAAAGGAAGATCAGGGCGGCCTCATCGCCAAGGACACCTTCGGTGCTTTCGCCTCCACCGTGGCAGCAGGACGCAAACTGCGCATCACCTCCTATTTTGCCCTGTTCATCTGCCTGCTGGCAGGTATCGCCGGCTTCCTGCTGTGCGCCTTCCTGCTGCTGTTGGGTGCTCCCTCGGTGGTTTCCGCCCTCCATTTGGCCACTTTCCAGCTTCTTTGGGCCGCCGCCGTAGGGTTTATCACGCTGCTTTCTCTCCATTTTTGATTTTTATCGTGTTTTTCCCAAATCTCACGGGATTTCTTTGGATTTTTTTAGAATTGTAATTGCAATCTTGTTTTCTATCGTGTATAATGAAACTAATTGTGGCAACGAACGGTTTGCCGCGCAGTCACGTTCCGACTGCTCAGAAAGGAGATTTTCAAAACTATGTACACTGCGAAGGACATCCGCAATATTGCTCTTCTGGGTCACGGCGGCGACGGCAAGTCCGCCCTGTGTGAAAGCATGCTCTTCCTGACCAAGGCCATCACCCGTCTCGGCAAGCGTGCCGACGGCACCACCGTTTCCGACTTCGACGAAGAAGAAAAGAAGCGCCAGTATTCCATCAAGACCTCCGTCATCCCCGTGGAATACGCCGGCTGCAAGCTCAACGTTCTGGACAACCCCGGCTACTTTGACTTTGCCGCCGAGGTCGTGCAGTCTCTCCGTGTTGCCGACGCCGGCATCATCTGCCTGACCGCCAAGTCCGGCATCGCCGTCGGCACCGAAAAGGGCTGGAAATCCCTGGCTGACGCAAATCTGCCCGCCATGTTCTACGTCTCCAAGCTGGACGAGGAGCACGCCAATTTCTTCGGCACCTTCGACTCCATCCGTGAGACCTTCGGCGCTTCCGCCATTCCCTTTACCTTCCCCATCCTCAACGGCGAACAGGCTGTCGGCGTTGTGGATCTGATCGAGAAAAAAGCCTACGGTGTGGACGGCAAGGAGATTGCCCTGCCCGCCGACGCCGCCGACCGGATCGAAGAATACATGATGGAGCTCAATGAGCAGGTCGCCGAGACCGACGAGGCTCTCATGGAGAAGTTCTTCATGGAAGAGCCCTTCACGCCGGAAGAGCTGCTCAAGGGCATCAAGGACGGCATTCTGCAGCGCACCATTACCCCCGTCTTCTGCGGCTGCTCCATGAACGGCCTGGGCACCGTCCGCCTCATGGAAAATCTGAAGAAGTTCGCTCCCTCTCCTCTGGAGGGCAAGCCCGCCATCGTCGTCGATGAGGACGGCAACGAGTCCGAGCTGCCCCTGGATCCCGCAGGCAGCCCCATGGCCTTCGTTTTCAACACCGTTGCCGACCAGTACGGCAAGAACTCCTACTTCAAGGTCATCTCCGGCGACATTGAGGATACCCTCACCGTTGTCAACGCCCGTACCGGCGACAGCGAAAAGCTGGGCAACACCTTCTTCCCCAGAGGCAAGGACAACACCAAGACCTCCAAGGTCTGCTGCGGCGACATCGGCGTCTTTACCAAGCTGGCCTCTGTCCGCACCGGCGACACCCTGGGCCTTGCCGGCAAGGTCGTCACCGTCAAGGGCATGACCTATGCGGAGCCCTGCTACCGTATGGCCATCTACGCCAAGACCAAGGGTCAGGAAGACAAGGTCGCCAGCGGCCTGGTCAAGCTCAACGAGGAGGACGCCTCCTTTACCTACGGCAACGATCCGGAGACCAAGGAAATGATCATCGCCGGTGTCTGCGACATCCATCTGAGCGTCATCATCTCCAAGCTCCTGTCTAAGTACAAGGTCGAGGCTGAGCTTCGTCCGGCCAAGATCGCTTACCGCGAGACCATCAAGAAAAAGGTCGAGATTCACGGCCGCCACAAGAAGCAGTCCGGCGGTCACGGCCAGTTCGGCGACGTCTATATCCGCTTCGAGCCGCAGAGCGAATCCGAGGATATGATCTTTGCCGACGAGACCGTGGGCGGCTGCGTGCCGAAGAACTTCATCCCCTCCGTCGAAAAGGGTCTGCGCAACTGCATCGGCAAGGGCGTTCTGGCCGGTTATCCGGTGGTGTTCCTGAAGTCCACCCTTTACTTCGGCTCTTACCACCCCGTTGACTCCTCCGATATGGCGTTCCAGACCGCAGCCGGCATTGCCTTCAAGGAAGGCCTGCCCACCGCTGCTCCCACCCTGCTGGAGCCCATCGGCGAGCTGAAGGTCTTTGTTCCCGACGCCAACATGGGCGACATCATCGGTGACCTGAACAAGCGCCGCGGCCGTGTCATGGGCATGAACCCCGACACTGAGAACCGTGGCTGGCAGGTCGTGGAGGCGGAAGTCCCCATGGGTGAGATGAGCAGCTACGCCATCGACCTGCGCTCCATGACCCAGGGCCGCGGCTCCTACTCCCTCAAGTTTGTCCGCTATGAGGAAGTCCCGCAGATGAATCAGGCCAAGATCATTGAGGACGCCAAGAAGGACGAAGAAGAATAAGGACTTTTCAAAGAGGCGGTGCTTTCGGTCACCGCCTCTTTTTATTTTATTGTATAGCCCTCCCCGTCGGACGCGCAGACCGGCAAGGAAGGATGTTTTTCTTTTTATGTCAACTTTTTTCTCGCAGGGGGTTGTAATTTTTGTAATTATTTGTTACTATATAATGCGTACCGAACAAAGCGTCAGCGTTTGAAAGCAACAGCTTTCAAAACGCAATTGCTTTGTTCGCGTGCAAGAGTTTTGCAAGGATATGTACAAAACTCTTGCACCTGCCATCGGCGCGGTGCGCCGCACCAATGGCAATACGCATTGTAATAATGCCTGAATTTCATAAAAACGGTTATAAAGAGCCGTTTTTATGAAATTACGCACCTTGCGGCGCATGAACAAGCCGCAAAGGGGCTTATTCAGTAGGCATTATTATAGAGGCAACATCGGAGGTGAAGCTATGAAACTGATTTCCTGGAACGTCAACGGCATCCGCGCCTGTCTGGACAAGGGCTTTCTGGATGTCTTTGCCGCTCTGGATGCTGATTTTTTCTGCCTGCAGGAGACCAAGGCCCAGTCGGAGCAGGTAAAACTGGATCTGCCCGGGTATCAGCAATTCTGGTATTCGGCGGAAAAGAAGGGCTATTCCGGCACCGCCATTTTTACCCGGCACAAGCCCCTGCGCGTCAGCTACGGCGTCGGCGTGGAGGAGCTGGATCATGAGGGCCGCCTGATCACCCTGGAATATCCCGAGTGCTACATTCTCACCTGCTACACACCCAACGCCCAGGACGGGCTGAAGCGTCTGGACCACCGCATGGCCTGGGAGGACGCCTTCCGCGCCTATCTGAGGGCCCTGGACGCAAGCAAGCCGGTCATCGTCTGCGGCGACCTGAACGTAGCTCATCAGGAGATCGACCTGAAAAACCCCAAGTCCAATCGGGGCAACGCGGGTTTTTCCGACGAGGAGCGGGGCAAATTCACCGAGCTGCTCTCTTCCGGCTTCACGGACACCTTCCGCTATCTCAATCCCGACGCGGCGGGCATTTACTCCTGGTGGAGCTACCGCTACAACGCCCGGGCCAACAACGCAGGCTGGCGTATCGACTATTTTCTGGTATCTGACCGCCTGCGTGAGCGCATCCAGGCCGCTCCCATCCACAACGAAATCTTCGGCTCCGACCACTGTCCCGTCGGTCTGGAGCTATCTATGGAGGTATCATTAACATGAGAAAAAGAATCGTCAGTCTGATGCTGTGCCTTTGTATCCTGGCCGCCTGCATCCCCACCGTTTCCGCCTATTCCAACCTGGGTGCCTGGGCCAAGGAAGCAGTCGAGGCCATGTATGATCTGGGCTTCCTGCCCGACAGTCTGGTCAAGGCCGACATGAGCAAGCCCATCACCCGTGGCCAGATGTGCCAGATGGCTGTCCGGGTCTATAATCAGCTCATGGGCACTCCCGGCGTCGGTCCCGACTCCACCAAGAATTTTGACGACACCAGCGACCCCGACATCAACTACGCCTTTGAGCAGGGCATCGTCGGCGGCTACGGCGACGGCAATTTCGGCCCCAACGACCCCCTGACCCGTCAGGATTTCTTCAAGATCACCTACAACATGATGGCCACGGCCTATTGGGACCCCAACACCATCACCCTGGCCTCTCTGAGCAATTTCTATGACGCCGGTTCCATCAGCGACTATGCCGTCACGCCCACCAAAGCCATGGTGGCCATCGGTGTGGTCCAGGGCGACGGCTCCTACCTGAATCCCAAGTCCCAGACCTCCTGCCAGGAGGCGATCCTGATGTTCTTCCGCGCCTATCAGTACATGGCGCAGTGGATGAACGCCCAGAACGAGGCCAACAAATCCGTCCAGATTTATGCCCAGGGCTACTCCAACATCAGTGCCTGGGCCATCCGCGAGATCAAGGAGATGGACGACAACAACCTGATTCCCTCAGTCCTGGACAACTGCGACATGAGCAAACCCATTACCCGTTCCCAGATGTGCTCCATCGCCGTGCTGGCCTATGAAAAGATCACCGGCGAGGAATACACCCCCACCGGCACGAACCACTTCTCCGACTGCACCGACGCCGATGTCAACGCCGCCCACGAGCTGGGCATTGTCGACGGCTACGGCAAGGGCCTGTTTGGACCCAACAATGTGCTAACCCGCGAGGAATTCTTCAAGATCATGGCCAACTTTATGAAGGTCGTCGGCTATCCCCGCGAGGATACCAAGGCCGCTTCCCTCTCCAGCTACCGTGACGGCAGCAAGGTGGCCGACTGGGCCGCTCCCTCCACCCGTCTGATGATCTATATCGGCGCTGTGCGCGGCGACGGCAACAATCTGAACCCCAAGAGCGACACCTCCATTGAGGAGGCCATCGCCGTCTTCCTGCGCTGCTACAAATACACCGTGGCATGGCAGGAGGCCCATCCCGACGGCGAGCCGGACTTTGATCCCGATATGGCCCTGCTGGACGATATGTGCGCCTTTGCCAAGAGCTTTGTCGGCTATCCCTATGTCTACGGCGGCAACGGCCCCAACAGCTTCGACTGCTCCGGCTTCGTCCTCTACGTCTACAAGCACTTCGGCTACTCCTTCTCCCGCGGCGCGCAGGATCAGTACCGCGACGGTATGGACGTGAGCATGGACGAGCTGATCCCCGGCGACCTGGTCTTCTTCCACGGCGGCGGGTCCTACATCACCCACGTCGGCTTCTATCTTGGCGACGGCTACTTTGTCCATGCCGCCAACCCCAGCCGCGGCGTGGTCATCGACAATCTGTACAGCGGCTACTACAACAGCCACTTCTTCAGCGCCTGCCGCATCATTACGGATTGATCGCGTTTCCATACGACATACCGCGTTTTTGCATAGGCAAAGCCTCCGGCCCAGTTCCGCCGGAGGCTTTGTTATTTTTGGTACAATATAGGATCCGACATCCGCATCCGTAGCGGCGGACGACTCTGTCAGCCCATAGGCTGCCGCAGGCAGCCTAATACTAGAATCTGATAAAAAGGTTTAAAACCTTTTTATAGCGCCGAAGGCGCGTCAGATTCTGCATGAGACGGCACAGCGTGCGCCAGCACGATGTAAGTGTGCGTAGCACACGGGATTCTTGATTAAACTTT
>CAMFZO010000026.1 GCA_946006895.1 uncultured Clostridia bacterium
CCTAAGCCTTCGTCGGCAGCGTCAGATGTGTATAAGAGACAGGCCCTGGACCATGTGGACTTCGACTTAAGAAGCGGCGAGGTTCATATTCTGGTGGGCGAGAACGGCGCCGGAAAAAGCACCCTTTCAAAATGCATCCTCGGCGTATATCAGCCGGAGGAGGGAGAGATCCGGCTCGACGGAAAGCCGGTGCGCTTCTCCAATCCGAAGGAGGCGCTGGATCATCATATCGTCGGCGTGTATCAGGAGCTGACGATGGTGCCCTATCTGAACGCGGCGCAGAACATATTTCTCAACCGCGAGCCGAGATACAAGGGCACGAACATTATAAATACGAAAAAAATGCGGCGCGACGCGAAGCAGTATCTGGATATGCTCAACTGCGGCTATATCGACATGACGGTACCCGTCAAGCAGCTCGGTATTGCGGAGCAGCAGATGATCGAAATCGCGAAAGCGCTGTCTCTGAACCCGCGGATCATTGTCTTTGACGAGCCGACGGCGACCCTGTCCGACCGCGAGGTCGATTCCTTCTTCTCCCATATTCTGGAGATGAAAAAGCGGGGCATCGCCATCATCTATGTCTCCCACCGCATGAAGGAATTCAACCGCATCGGCGACCGTATCACGGTGCTGCGCGACGGAAAATTCATCCGCACGCTGAACGTCGGTGAGCTGAGCGACGAGGAGCTGGTCAACCTCATGGTCGGCAGAGAGATCTCGCAGGTCTATAAACGCACGCCCAACGACCATACGGGCGAGGCGCTGCGTGTGGAAAAGCTCTCCGACGGACGCGGCAGAGTCAAGGAATGTTCGCTGACCGTCAACCGCGGCGAGATCGTGGGCCTTTCGGGCCTGGTAGGCGCGGGCAGAACGGAGCTGGCGCGGCTGATCTTCGGCGTTGACCGGGTCAAAAGCGGCAAGGTCTTCCTCAACGGCAGGGACGTGACGGGGAAGAAGCCCAGCAAGCTGGTCAAGCTGGGCCTGGGTATGCTGCCGGAGGACCGGAAATCCCTGGGCCTGGCGGTGAAGGCGCCCATCTCATGGAACGTCGTGGCGGTCAAGCTGAAAAAATGCTTCCCCATGTTCTTCACCTCCCAGAGCCGCAATGACAAGGTCGCGCAGGAATACGTCAAAAAGCTGAAAATCGCGACGCCCGGCGTGCGCAAGACGGCGGGACAGCTCTCCGGCGGCAACCAGCAGAAGGTGGTCGTCGCGAAGTGGCTGTTCGCCGGCTCCAATGTGGTGATCTTCGACGAGCCGACCCGCGGCATCGACGTGGGCGCGAAGATGGAGATCTACGCGCTGATGGATATGCTTGCCTCGGAGGGCAACGCCGTGCTGATGATCTCCTCGGAGATGCCGGAGCTGATCGGTATGAGCGACCGCCTGTACGTCATGCGCGACGGCAGCATCGTCGGTGAATTCCAGCGTGGCGAATTTTCCGGCGACGAGATCGGCAAGCTCATGATGCTGGATTAGGGAGGTACACCGATGCAAAAGCTCAAATTGCGCGCAGCGGTCTCACGGACGCCGCCTGCGCTGTATATGCTGCTTGTGCTGTTCATCATCTTCGGCACAACGGTGGACAGCTATTTCACCTTTAAGAATTTCTCCAACGTGCTGAACCAGTCGGCAACGCTTCTGGTGCTGGCCTGCGGACAGACCCTCATCGTGCTGATGCAGGGCACGGACCTGTCCCTGGGCTTCATGCTCAGCGCGCTGTCGGTGTCGTGGATCTGGCTGCTCAATCTCGGTGTGCCCATGTGGCTGTCGATCCTGCTGGTGCTGCTGCTGGGCGGACTTTGCGGACTGCTCAACGGCGTGCTGGTGAGCAAGCTGCATCTGCCTGTGTTCATCGTCACCCTGGGCACGCAGAACATCTTCCGCTCCATCGCGCTGCTGATCTCAGACAGCTCTACGATCTACTTCAGCCACCCGATCTTCCGCACCATCGGCAAGGGGACCTTCCTGGGCCTGACCTATACCGTCTGGATCGCTCTGGCCTGCTTTGCCCTGACCTGGTTTATGCTGCGGCGGACGACCTTCGGCAGCCGTGTGACGGCTCTGGGCGGCAACCAGGAGGCGCTGACTCTCGCCGGCAGCAGCGTCAGCGCGAATACCATCAAGGCCTTTGTCTACTGCGGCTTTATGGCGGCGGTCTCGGGACTGCTGCTGACCTGCCGCATCGAGTCGGGCAACCCCCTCGGCGGCAATGGCTATGAATTTAACTCCGTCGCGGCGGTCCTGTTGGGCGGCACCTCCATGCGTGAGGGGCGCGGCGGCGTCGGCGGCACGATCTTGGGCGTGCTGCTCATTCAGATCCTGAAATCCGGCCTGAATATGATGGGAATTTCTTCCATCTACCAGAACGCGCTGGTCGGTGCGGTGGTGCTGCTGGCGATCATCCTTGACGCCATCGTCAAGCGCAGCAGAGACAATGAGTGAGGAGGCGAGCGTATGAAAAAACGATTGTCAGGCGCCTCGGCGCTCAACCGGATCCTGGATGTGCGCTGGCTTTACAGCTTTTTGGGACTGATCCTTATTTTTCTGGTATCCTCCCAGCTCAGCAGCTCCTTCCTGACGGCCGGCAATATGCTGACCATCCTGCGTCAGGCGAGTATCCTCCTGATGCTCTCGTTGGGACTGACGGCAGTCGTGCTGACGGGCAATATCGACCTGTCGGTCAACTCCTGCGCGGCGCTGACGGGCTGCATCTGCGCCAAGATGCTGGTGGGCAATGTGCCTGCCGTCTGGGCGATCCTCATCTCCATGCTGGTGGGTATCGTCAGCGGCCTGTTCAACGGCTTCCTCGTCGGTGTGCTGCGGCTGCCCTCCTTCATCGCGACCTACGGCACGAACATGGTGCTTTCGGGCCTTGCGACCATCGTCATGAACGGCGGCGTCATCTATGATCTGCCGTCGGGCTTCCGCAATCTGGGCGTCGGCTACCTCGGCCCCATTCCCATTCCCATCATCATTGTCGCCGCGGCTGCCATCGTGCTGGTGCTGCTGCTGCAAAAGACGGTCTTCGGCAGAAAAGTCTATATGTACGGCCACAACCACACGGCAAGCAAGTATTCCGGCACCAACAATCTGCGTGTTTTGATGCTCTCCTTCGTTCTGTGCGGACTGACCGGCGCCTTCGGCGGCATCCTGATGTGTGCGCGCCTTAACGCGGCGGATGCCGGCATGGCCGACACCTACGGCCTGCAGATCGTCGCGGCGGTCGTGGTCGGCGGCACGTCGCTCCTGGGCGGCGAGGGCAGCATCTTCGGCACGATCATCGGCGCTATCGTTCTGACGAGCATCACGAACATTATGAACATTCTCAGCATCGACTCGGCCTGGCAGAACTTCGTCGTCGGCGTTGTCATTCTGCTGATGGTCTGGATTGATGTGTTTACCAGAAGCAAACGGGCAAAGAAAGCAGGCTGACTATGAAATACAGTGAAATTTATCAGGATATGACCCTTGCTGCCCACCGGGCCTATACCCGCGGCATCCAGACCGGCAGCGGCGGCAATATGGCCTCGCGCATTGCCGGCGCCGACGCCATGGTCGTCAAAAATTCCGGCGGCTCCTTCGGAGACTGCACCGCCGAGGGCAAGGGCTGGATCGCCACGGATTATAACGGCAAGCCCCTGGAGGGCGAGAACGGCAAGCCCACGCGGGAATGGCTGCTCCACGCCACGCTGCTCAAGGCCCTGCCAGAGGTGGGCGCCATTGTACATTTCCACAGCCCCTACGCCATCGCATGGGCGGAGGAGCACAACGAGATCCCGCTGACCACATGGCACAGCGGTCTGAAATTCGGCTGCCCCATCCCCGTGGTGGATGTCCCCTCCGCGGTCGTTCCGGCCCAGGCCATGGACGACATCGTGAAGCTCTTTGAGGAGAATCCGGCGCTGCCCGGCTTCGTTCTGCGGGGCCACGGCCTGGTCGCCGTCGGCAAAACGGCGGTGGCCGCCGAGCACGCCGCGGAGCTGATCGAGGAGACGGCGCAGATCACCGTGCTGGAGCACCTGCTGAAAAAGGAGTGAGGCCCATGAATATCGGATGTAAGGAAAAATTTCTCTATGTGGAGCCGACGATCTGTTCCGGCTGCGCAGCCTGCGCAATGGCCTGCTCCTTTTGGATCAACAAGGAGTTCAGTAACAAGCAGGAGCGCATTGCGACGATCTTTATCGAGGAGACGGGCTTCCATGAAGCCATCGTCCACTGTGACGGCTCCCAGTGCAACGGCAGACCCGAATGTCTTGCCTACTGTCCCACCGGCGCGCTGATGTACGGCACGCTGGAGGAGATCTGCCAGCGGAAGCTGGCTCTGGCCAAACGCCGTCAGAAGGAATATAACAGCGCGATGCTGCGCGGCGGCTGGACCACTGACCGGAAGGACGAAAAGGAAATCATAAAGGAGGATGCTTATGTACGGCTGGCAAAAGAAGATCCTGAGGGTTGACCTGAGCAAGCAGACCGCCTCCTTTGAACCGATGCCCGACGAGGTTTACCGGGACTTTCTCGGCGGACGCGGCCTTGCAATCAAGATTTTGTACGACGAGACCGACAAGGATACCGACCCCATGGGACCGGACAATCCGCTGATCTTCGCCCTTGGGCCGCTCAACGGCACGCCCTTCGGCAGCGGGCGCATGACGGTCATGACGCGTTCGCCGCGCAACGGCTTCCTCTCAGACGGCAATATCGGCGGTCACTTCGCGCCGCAGCTCAAATACAACGGCGTGGACGCGCTGGTCATCAAGGGCATTTCCGAAAAGCCCTGTATGCTTGTCATCGACAACGGCGAGGTATCCTTCCGTTCGGCGGAGCATCTTTGGGGCAAGACCACCCGTGAGACAGAGCGGCTGCTGCGGGAGGAGTTCGACGACAGCTACCAGTTCCGCTATATCGGACCGGCAGGCGAGCACTGTGTCGGCCAGTCGGTCATCGTCGGCAACCTCCTGCACACCGGCGGCAGGACCGGCGGCGGTATGGTCATGGGCAGCAAGCGCCTGAAGGCCATCGTCTGCCGCGGCAACGGCTCGGTTAAGGTGGCCGATCCCGAAGCGTATCTGAAAGCCTACCAGCGCATCGTCTTTGAGCTGGATCCGCGCCGCTGCACCGATGTCTACCGCCTGCCCTACGGTCTCTACGGCGACGTGTCGGTCAACGGCCTGGTCAACGAGTACGGCGGCCTGGCCATAGAAAACGGCAAATACGGTACGGTGGGCGGCGAAGGCTCCTTCACGGCGGAGAAGATGCTCCGCATCACCAAGAAACCGAAATCCTGCTACGGCTGTATGCAGGGCTGCTGCATCAACTGGGTCGTGCCCACGGAGGGCAAGCTCAAGGGCATCGGCACCCAGGCCCATGCCGGGTCGCTGAACGCCATGGGCTCCAATCTGCGCATTATGAACCTGAACCAGCAGCTGGAAAACACCAATATGTGTTGTGATCTGGGTCTGGACACCTTTGTGGGCTTTGCCATCGCCTGGGCCTTCGAGGCCTTTGATAAGGGCTATCTGACGACCAAGGATACCGACGGCCTGGTTCTGAAATTCGGCGACAACGACGCGGTGCAGGAGATGCTCAAAAACATCGCCTACCGCCGCAACTGGATCGGAAATCTCCTGGCCGACGGACTGGACCGCGCCTCGGACATCGTGGCAGACGGCGCGTGCAAGGGCTTTGCCCTGCAGTCCAAGGGCGTGGAGTATTCCACTGTCAATCCGCGAGTCTATTACAACATGGCGCTGCACTACGCCATCAGCGACGTGGGGCTGAATCACACCCGCATTTATCCGCCCTATCCGCCGCTGCCCGAGGCGGTGCCGCCGGATGTGAAGCTGCCCTACGACATTGAAAAGGCGAAAAACAAGCACACCGTGGACGACAAGGGCAAATTCGTCCGCTGGTGTCTGAACACCCGTGCGGTCATCAACAGTCTGGAGACCTGTGCCTATTCCCCCCGCGGCAGACTGTATTCCGACCAGCGCCCCTATGCCGAACTGGTCTCGGCTGTCACCGGCGAGAACTTCACCGCCGAACGGCTCTATGAGATCGGCGAGCGCATCTGCCAACTGGAGCATTCCTTCAACGTGCGCAACGGCGCCAGCCGCAAGGACGACGTGCTGCCCGACCGCTGGACGAAGGAAAACGACCCCACCAGCGGCAACGGCTACAACATGGTCGTGCAGGAGGAGCTGGACCGGATGATCGACGACTTCTACGATGTCAGCGGCTGGGACCGCAACGGGATTCCCAAGCGTGAGACCCTCGAGCGCTTCGGCCTGAGCTATGTGGCCGACGAGCTGGGGCTGTAATAAGGAGGGAAGACGATGGCAAAGATCCTGCTTCGCTACATGGGCCGCTTCTGTGAGCTGGCGCAAAAGCCGCTGGAGGAGCGCGAGGTCACCTGTAAGACCTTTTCCGAGCTGATCGACCTGCTGGAGCACGACTATCCCGGTTACGCCGCCGAGTTTTACAATCTCATCGGCGAGCGCCACGAATGTACCCTCCGCCGCCCGGAGGTCGCCTCCATCAATCCCAAGGCGGATGAGCCGGTCCGCGACGGCGACTGCTACGGCTTCTATTGATTTCATACCAATCACCAATTAAAATGTGCGTTGCACATTTTAATTGCGATACCGTGATTGGTACGAGACGTATTTTCGCGATGCTTACCTTATCATCGCGAAAATGCAACGCCGGTACGGCGTTGAAAACCGATTGAAATGAATATTTTAATCGGTTTTCAGTATCAAAACAACAAAACAACAATCATACAGAAAAGAGGTACTCAACCATGTCCAATCTCACCATTCGCCCCCTGAACACCGGCTTCGTGCCGACCAACCCCTTCCAGTACCACTACCATCATTCCTGCGCTCCCTACCTCAAGGGCGTGCCCAACGAGAAAATCCCTCTGCCCGTCTACACCTATCTGGTCGAGGGCGGCGACAAGCTCCTTCTTGTCGACACCGGCATGGCCTGGACGGAGCGCGCCAACGCCTACCATCATCCTGGCTCCTGGCAGGACGAGGGGCAGGACATTGAGAGTCTGCTGGCTTCCGTCGGCTACAAGTGCAGCGACGTGGACATCGTCGTCTACACCCATCTGCATTGGGACCATATGTTCTATGCCGAAAAGTTCACCAACGCCAAGTTCTATGCCCACAAGCGCGAGGTGGAATTTGCCCGTAACCCCATCCCTCTGTACTATAAGTCCTATGAAGCGCCCATCCTCGGCGTCAAGTC
This sequence comes from uncultured Clostridia bacterium, assembly GCA_946006895.1. GTDB lineage: Bacteria > Bacillota > Clostridia > Oscillospirales > Oscillospiraceae > JAZOXB01. Next base: position 7,258 of record CAMFZO010000026.1, read on the forward strand.
TCCCATCACCGACATCACCTTCTGCGAGGTCGAGGGAGAAACGGAGATCATGCCCGGCGTGCGCGTATTTGAGTCCTTCGGCCATTCTCCCGGACACATCTCCGTCGAGATCGACTGCGCCGACGGCGACAGCTATATCTGTGCCGGCGACTCCATCTTCGTTCTCGGCAACCTCAACGAGCTGCCTGAGCTGCACTATGACATCACGCCTCCGGGCCGTTTCTATAACATTGTCGAATCCTGGAAGAGCATCGAGTACCAGAAGGCCCGGGCAAAGAGCCCGAACCATCTGCTGCTGTGCCATGACGCGACTATGCTCGACCGCGTGAAGGAGACGCCCGTCATCGGCCTGGCAAAATAAGTAAGCGTTCTGCCGCACAGGGGCGGCAGAAGAAGGAGCAGCGCATGAAGACAGTTGCAATCATTTCCAGCTGCGACACCAAATATCACGAGGCTGCGTTTATGGCGCAGTGCCTGCGGGACAACGGGGTCGCGCCGCTCATTGTCGATATGTCCATAGGGCTTGGACAGCCGCAGGGCGCGGATATTACCCGCGAGGCTGTCTTTGCCGAAGCGGGGATGGACTGGCAGGAGCTGCGCGGCCTGACCAAGGGCGAGCTGATCGGCAAGATGACGGAGGCCATGTGTCTCATGCTTCCGTCGCTGTACCGGCAGGGCAGGATCGACGGCGTGATGGCGGCGGGCGGTGTGCAGAACACCACCATCGCCATGACCGCCATGCAAAGCCTGCCCATCGGCTTCCCGAAGCTGATTGCCTCCACCCTTGCCTGCGGGCAGAAGCCCTTTGAGGCGGTGGTCGGCACCCGGGATATTGTCGTCCTTCCGTCCATCTCCGACTTTACGGGGCTGAACATGATGACCAAGACCATCCTCTCCAACGCCTGTGCCTGTGTCGCGGGCATGGTAAAGCACGGAGGGACACTGCTGCAGAAGCCCAAGCGCCCTGTTGTGGGCGTGTCCCTCATGGGCATCACCAACGACGGCTGCTGTGCCGCCATTGAGGAGCTGGAGCGCCTCGGCATTGAGGCCGTCGGCTTCCATGCCACGGGCGTCGGCGGCAGAGTCATGGAACGGCTTGCCCTGGAGGGGCTGCTGGACGGCATTCTGGACATGACGACCCATGAGATCACCTCGGAGTATTTCGGCGGAGGCTTCTCCTACGGCGCGAAAAACCGCCTGATCGCCCCGCTGGAGCAGGGGATTCCGATGGTCGTCTCGGTGGGCGGTCTGGACTTTGTGGATTTCGCCAGGGAGAATTTCCCGCCGCGCATGGACGAGCGGGTCTACAATATGCACAACGAGCAGCTTGCCCACATTAAGATCCTGCCCGATGAGGCACGGGAGGTCGGCGCGATTTTCGCCGCACGGCTCAACCGGGCAAAGCGCCGCGTCAAGCTCGTTCTCCCGACGGAGGGGATGCGCAAGAATACCCGCCCGGGCGAGAACCTTTATTCCAAAGAGACGGATGAGGCGTTGCTGGACGCCATCCGCACCGAGGTGGGAGAGCGGGTCGAGGTCATTCCTATGTGCGGCAACCTCAACGACGTCTCCTGGGGCAGGCGCATTGCGCGCATCATGGCCCAGGAGCTGCGGGACAGAGGCTTCTGCTTCGGAACGGGGGTGGAGCTGTGAGACCGGCGGAGAAACCCTTCGGCAGAGTGGAAGCGCTTACAAACCGGTGCGTCATCGCCACCTATGAGGCGCGGATGCCCGATCGGGGCAGCCTTCTGCGCCGTGCCGCCGCCTTTGCCGTGGGGCAGAGCATCGGCACATGGATCGCCGTTCCCGGCATCACCCCGGAGATGATCGACCGCTATCAGGGGCAGGTGGTCGGCCTTTACGAGACGGGCTGCGCGGAGGACGGCACGGTACGCTGCCTTCTGCGTGTGGCCTTCCCGACGGAGAATTTCGGCGGCAGCCTCACACAGATGATGACCGCCCTGGTCGGCAACGACGTCTCCACGGCCCTGCGCACAAAGCTCATCGACCTGGAACTGGTCAACGGCGCGGAGGAGGAGTTTTCTTCTCCAAGGCAGGACCTGTCCTGTCTGCGCGCTCTGACGGGCGCGGAAAACCGCCCTCTGGTCCTGAACATGATAAAGCCCTGCGCCGGCTACACGCCGGAGGAGGGCGCCAAGCTGTTCCGCCAGGTAGCCCTCGGGGGCATCGACCTGGTCAAGGACGACGAGCTGTTGGGTTCGCCCTGCTATAACGATGTGGCGGAGCGGACGCGGCTCTATTCGCGTGTCTCCGACGAGGTTTATGCCCAGACGGGCAAGCGGACCCTTTACGTGCCCAATATCTCGGGCAAGCCCTCCCAGATGCGTGACAACGTCCGCGCCGTTGTGGATGCGGGCGCCAAAGCCTGCCTAGTCAATTTCGTCTTCGGCGGGCTGGATACCCTGGCGGAGCTGAATGAGGAATTTGGAGACAAGATTTTCCTCCTGGCCCATTACGCGGGCCTGAGCGTCATGGAAAGCGGCGTGGGAAACGGCGTATTTCTCGGTATTCTGGCGCGGCTGGCCGGTGCCCACGGCGTTATGACGCCCGCGCCGAACCCAAAGGACGCGGCTGCCATGCTGACCTTCCATCAAACCGTGCAGATGCAGCGTCTGCCCATCGGGCGGCTTGCACCGACGGTCACGGCGGTGGGCGGCGGCATCACGCCCGCCAACCAGGCATGGATCGGCAGCACTCTGGGAAACGATGTGATCATCGGCATCGGCGGAGCCATCCAGGGCCATCCGTCCGGTGCCACGGCAGGGGCAAAGGCCGCCATGTGCGCGGTCGCTGCAACAGCGGCGGCTATCGAGCTGGAGACGGCGGCCACAGACTGCCCGGAGCTGCGGGAAGCGTTGAATCTATAATTCGGAAGGGAGAACAATACCATGGAAACCATTGTCATTGGCTGCGATAATGCGGCAGTCAGTCTGAAAAATACACTGAAGTCCTTCCTGGAGGGCAAGGGATATGCGGTGGAGGACGTGGGGTGCGACAGCAGGGAAGACCCCACCATGTATCCGGCCATTGCCGAGCGGCTGTGCAACCGCATCATTGAGAGCGGCTACACAAAGCGCGGCGTCCTTGTCTGCGGAACGGGCATCGGCATGGCCATCACCGCCAATAAATTCAAGGGCATCCGCGCCGCCGTCGGCCACGACATTTTCTCCGCCGAGCGCAGCGTTCTGAGCAATGACTGCAACGTCGTCTGCTTCGGCGAGCGTGTCATCGGCGCGGAGCTGGCAAAGCGCATCCTCGGTCAGTGGGTTGAGCTGCACTTCAAGGACGGCCCCTCCACGCCTAAGGTTGAAAATATCATCTCCATCGAAACGGCCAATATGAAGTGAGGACCGGCCCATGAAGAAGCTGTATATGGGTACGAACACGAAAATGTTCAAGACCCTTGGGGAGACGACGGAATATCTGCAGGCGCTCCATAAGCTGACGGCCGATCTTTCCCGCCAGGCGCTGGAGCTGTTCGTGATCCCGTCGTTTACGACCCTGGACGCGGCGCGAAAATGCGTGCCCGCAGAGTCGATCCGTCTGGGCGCGCAGAACATGGGCTGGGAGGAGCGAGGCCAGTTTACAGGGGAGATCTCGCCACTGATGCTCGAGGAATTGGGTATTGAGATCGTCGAGATCGGCCACAGCGAACGCCGCCATGTCCTGCATGAGACGGACGAGGAGGAAAACCGCAAGGTTCTGTGCGCCCTCTCCCACGGCTTTACCGCCCTGCTGTGCATCGGCGAAACGGGCGAACAAAAGGCGTGGGGCATCTCCGACGAGGTGCTGCGCACCCAGCTCAAGATCGGCCTGCACGGCGTGACACCGGAGCAGACGGAACGCCTCTGGATCGCCTATGAGCCGGTCTGGGCCATCGGTGTCTCCGGCGTGCCTGCAAGCAAGGAATACGCGGCGGAGAAGCACGGAGTGATCCGCAAAACGCTGGCAGAGCTGTTTGGCGAAGCCTGCGCGGCGGAGATCCCGCTGCTCTACGGCGGCAGCGTTAACGCGGAAAACGCCGTACCGCTGTCGCGGCAGCCGAATATCGACGGTCTGTTCATCGGCAGGAGCTGTCTCTTATACACATCTCCGAGCCCACGAGACGTAGAGGAA
>CAMFZO010000027.1 GCA_946006895.1 uncultured Clostridia bacterium
TGGCCTACCGTGCCATTTCTCTGCTGATTCGCCGTCCCCCCGGACGGGAAGCTTACCCCGGCGACGTGTTCTACCTCCACTCCCGTCTGCTGGAGCGGGCGGCGCAGCTGTCCCCGGAGCTTGGCGGCGGCAGCCTCACCGCCCTGCCCATCATTGAGACCCAGGCCGGCGACGTTTCCGCCTATATCCCCACCAACGTCATTTCCATCACCGACGGTCAGATTTATCTGGAATCCGAGCTGTTCCATTCCGGCGTCATGCCGGCCATCAACCCGGGCATCTCCGTGTCCCGTGTCGGCGGCAGCGCCCAGATCAAGGCCATGAAGAAGGTTGCCGGCTCTCTGAAGCTGATGTACTCCCAGTACCGCGAGCTGCAGTCCTTTTCCCAGTTCGGCTCCGACCTGGACGCCGACACCAAGGCCCGTCTGGCCCAGGGCGAGCGTATCGTGGAGATCCTGAAGCAGGACCGCAACAGTCCCATCGACGTGGAGCTGCAGGTGTGCATCATCTACGCCGTGACGAAAAACCTGTTGACCGACGTTCCGGTGGAGCGCATCCGCGACTATGAGGCGGCGCTGTTTGAGTATCTCAAGGTCCAGCGCCCCGCGATTCTGGAGAGCATCCGTGACACCAGGGAGCTGACCAAGACAACGGAAGAAGAACTGCGCCAGGCCATTGAGGTTTGCAAGGAGCAGTTTGTCCCGAAGGAGTAAGCCATGTCCGGAGCATCCATGAAACAGATCAAGACGCGGATCAAAAGCGTCGAGAGTACCCGGCAGATCACCAAGGCCATGGAGCTGGTGGCCTCCAGCAAGCTGCGCAGAGCCAAGCAGCGGGTGGAGAACGCCCGGCCCTACCATGAGGTGCTGGCGGAGGCCATTTCCTCCCTTCAGGCCGGTGCGGCGGAGAGCCCTACGGTCTTTGCCCAGGCGCGGGAGGTCAAGCGTACCTGCTATGTGGTCATCGCCGGTGACCGCGGTCTGGCCGGCGGCTATAACGCCAACCTGTTCCGCATGGTCAAAAGCCTGACCGAGGGGGAGGAATACTGTGTGCTTCCCGTCGGCAAAAAGGCCCTGGAGCAGTACCTGCGGCAGGGAGCGGACCTGGTCAGCACCTATTTTGGCGTCACCGGTTCCGTCGGCATCGGAGACTGTATGCAGATGGCAAAGCTCCTGTGCGAGGGCTTTGCCTCCGGCAAATTCGACCGGGTCGTGGTGGCCTACACCAAGTTCCAGTCCATGCTTTCCCAGGTGCCTGTCACGGAGGACCTGCTTCCCATCACCCTTCGCGAGGGCGGCGAGAAGCACTACACAGGCGCTCTGGTGGAGGGAGAGGCGGAGGAACTGATCGCAAGGATTGTTCCCCAATATGTCTCCGGCATCCTCTACAGCACCCTGTGCGAGGCGGCTGCTTCAGAGCACGGCGCACGGCGCACTGCCATGAATTCCGCCAATAAGAACGCAACTGAGATTATCGACAACCTGGTGCTGCACTATAACCGTGCGCGTCAGGCGGTCATTACCCAGGAAATCACCGAAATCGTCTCCGGCGCGGAGGCGTTGTAAAGGAGAAATCCGTATGCAGGAAAAGAATATCGGCCATGTTGTGCAGGTCATCGGCCCGGTTTTGGATATCCGCTTCCAAAACGGACATCTGCCGAATCTGCTCAACGCCATTGAAATCGAACGCGAGGACGGCAAGCTGGTCTGCGAAGTGGCCCAGCAGTTGGGCGACGACGTGGTGCGCTGCATCGCCATGAGCTCCACCGACGGTATGGTTCGCGGCATGGAGGCTGTGGATACCGGCACCGGCATCAAGGTGCCTGTCGGCAAGGAGACCCTGGGACGGGTGTTCAACCTCCTGGGCAAGGCCATCGACAACAAGCCCCAGCCCGTCACCTGCGAAAAGTGGAGCATCCACCGCGACCCGCCCGCCTACGACGAGCAGGAGAGCACCACGGAGATGCTCGAAACGGGCATCAAGGTCGTGGATCTGATCGCCCCCTACGCCAAGGGCGGCAAGATCGGCCTCTTCGGCGGTGCGGGCGTGGGCAAGACCGTGCTCATCATGGAGCTCATCAACAACGTCGCCAAGCAGCACGGCGGCATCTCCGTGTTTGCCGGTGTCGGCGAGCGTACCCGTGAGGGCAACGACCTGTATAACGAGATGCAGGAGTCCGGCGTTATCAATAAGACCGCTCTGGTTTACGGCCAGATGAACGAGCCGCCCGGAGCAAGAATGCGCGTGGCCCTGTCGGGCCTGACCATGGCGGAGTACTTCCGTGACCGTGAGGGTCAGGACGTGCTGCTGTTCATCGACAACATTTTCCGTTTTACTCAGGCAGGCTCCGAGGTTTCGGCGCTGCTGGGCCGTATGCCCTCCGCCGTCGGCTACCAGCCCACCCTGGCAACGGAAATGGGTGCACTGCAGGAACGCATTACCTCCACAAAGAAAGGCTCCATCACCTCGGTGCAGGCAGTCTACGTTCCTGCCGACGACCTGACCGACCCGGCACCTGCCACGACCTTCGCCCACCTGGACGCCACGACGGTCCTGGACCGCGGCATCGCCTCTCTGGGCATCTATCCGGCAGTGGACCCGCTGGAATCCACCTCCCGTATCCTGACGCCGGATGTGGTGGGCATCGAGCACTATGAAGTCGCCCGCGAGACGCAGCGTATTTTACAGCGCTACAAGGAGCTGCAGGACATCATCGCCATCATGGGCATGGACGAGCTGTCCGAGGAGGACAAGCTCATCGTCGCCCGCGCCAGAAAGATCCAGCGTTTTCTCTCCCAGCCCTTCTCTGTCGCAGAGCAGTTTACCGGCTACGAGGGCAAGTATGTCCCCGTCAAAGAGACCATCCGGGGCTTTAAGGAGATCCTGGAGGGCAAGCACGACGATCTGCCCGAGTCCGCGTTCCTCTTTGTCGGCACGATCGACGAGGCTGTGGAAAAGGCAAGAAAGGGTGCTGGACAATGAGCAGCTTCCGGCTTCAGATCGTCACCACGGAGGGCAGCCTCTTTGACGGTGAGGCGGAGGCGCTGCGTCTGCGCACCAGCGAGGGCTATGTCAGCATCCGCGCCGGACACGCCGACTACATCGCCGCGCTGGATATTGGCATGGTGACGGTGACACAGAACGGTGTGAGCCGCAACGCTGCCTGCGGCGGCGGTTTTCTCAGCGTGGAAAAGGGTGAGGTGCGCCTGGTGGCTACCACCTTTGAATATGCCGAGGACATCGACGCCGAACGTGCCGAGCAGGCGAAAAAACGGGCGGAAGAACGGCTGGCCGAAGCCAAGGAGGAAAAGGACATCCTGCTGGCCAAAGCAAAGCTGTCCCGCGCCCTCAACCGCCTGGCTGTGGTAAAGGAATAGAACTCCATGCGCGCACAGTACACCGCGAAGGACGGCAAGGATTCCACGCATGAAGTTTTACGCGCAGGTGGGCCGTCTCGTCCCACGCGCTTGAAAGTTTAAGGCCGTGCCGTCGGAGACGGCACATGGCCATTTTGCTATGCTTTTGCATAGCAAAAAGAGCTGCCGTGATATTTTCACGGCAGTTTTCTGTAAAAGATCTGTGAGATACCGGGAAAACTGTGCTTGTTCCCAACAGGCGATTTTTGCGCGGTACCATTGAAATTCCCGCGCTCCTGTTGTATACTTATTAATAAAAAGGGGAGGAATGGACGATGCTTGTTTCAACAAAAGGCAGATACGCGCTGCGCGTTATGGTGGAGCTGGCTTGTCACAGCAGGGAGGAATATGTCCCGCTGCGGACCATTGCGCAGCAGCAGAGCATCTCCGAAAAATATCTGGAGAGCATCCTGACGGTACTGTCGAAAGCGGGCGTCATCGACGGCCTGCGGGGTAAGGGCGGAGGCTACCGGCTTAACCGCGACCCAAAGGACTACTCCGTAGGGGAGATCCTCCGTCTGGCAGAGGGCACGCTGGCACCGGTCTCCTGCCTGGACTGCAAGCCCAACAAATGTGAACGTGCCACTTCCTGCCGGACCCTTCCTATGTGGGAAAAGCTGGATACGCTGATCTGCAATTACCTGGACAGCGTCTCCCTTGCGGATCTGATCGACTCCTCCCGTGTCGGAGATTATCAGATCTGATGAACAATGGAAAAATGAAGAGCAGTAGACCCGGCTGACGGGTTTACTGCTCTTTGCCGATTGTATTTGAAATTTTTTCAATTAACCTATTGACAAGGTAGGAAAATAGTGCTATGATCTGGTTAACCTACAAGAAAGGTGGGTATGATATGAACGATATTCTTCTCAGATTGCTGCGGGCAAACTTCCGCTTTGGCCGAATGTGTCGATGTCGTCAGTAAAAAACACAAATTCGGACAAAAAGAAAGGAAGATAACAATGAGCAATTATAAATTTGAGACTCTGCAGGTGCACGCCGGTCAGGAACACCCCGATCCCACCACGGATGCCCGTGCGGTACCGATCTACGCGACCACCTCTTACGTTTTTAAGGACTCCGCCCAGGCAGCGGGCCGCTTCGGCCTTACGGAGACCGGAAATATCTACACCCGCCTGATGAATCCCACCTCCTCCGTTTTTGAGGAGCGCATTGCCGCTTTGGAAGGCGGCGCTGCTGCCCTTGCTACCGCCTCCGGTGCAGCGGCCATCACCTACGCCGTTCAGAACATTGCCCGTGCCGGTGACCATATCGTCTCGTCCACCAACCTCTACGGCGGCACCTACAACCTGTTCGCCAACACCCTGCGGGATCAGGGCTTGGACGTGACCTTTGTAGACCCCTCTCAGCCGGAGAATTTCGAGGCGGCAATCAAGGAAAACACGAAGCTGATCTACGCCGAGACTCTGGGCAATCCCAACTCCGACGTTATTGACCTGAGAGCGGTCGCAGCCATTGCCCACCGGCACGGGATTCCGCTGATCGTGGACAACACCTTCGCCACGCCCTATTATCTCCGCCCCATCGAGTACGGCGCGGATATCGTGGTACATTCCGCCACCAAATTCATCGGCGGTCACGGAACGGTCATGGGCGGCGTCGTGGTCGATTCCGGCAAATTCGATTGGACCCAGAACGACAAGTTCCCCGGCATCACCCAGCCCAACCCCTCCTATCACGGTGTCGTTTTCTCCGAAGCCTGCGGCAACCTGGCCTACATTCTCAAGCTCCGCACCACGCTGATGCGGGATCAGGGCGCGACCATTTCGCCTTTTAACTCCTTCCTGCTCCTGCAGGGCCTGGAGACTCTTTCCCTCCGCCTGGAGCGCCACGTGGAGAACGCACTGAAGGTGGTGGATTTCCTGAAGAACCATCCCCAGGTGGAGCGCGTCAATCATCCCTCTCTTGCCCAGGGCAGAGCCAAGGAGCTGTACGACGAATACTTCCCCAACGGAGGGGCGTCCATCTTCACCTTTGAGATCAAGGGCGATTCGGAAAAAGCAAAGAAATTCACCGAGAGCCTGGAGCTGTTCTCCCTGCTGGCCAATGTGGCCGATGTCAAGAGCCTGGTGATCCATCCGGCCTCCACGACCCATTCCCAGCTTTCCGAGAGTGAGCTGCTGACCTCCGGCATCAAACCCAACACCGTCCGCCTTTCCATCGGCACAGAACACATTGACGATATTATCGCCGACCTTGAACGCGGTTTTGAAGCCGTAAAATAATTGCTTAATTATAAGGAGATATTTGAAATGTCTGAAAGAATTTTTACCTCTGCTGACCAGCTTATTGGCGGTACGCCGCTGCTGGAGCTGACCCATATTGAAAAGAGCTTTGGCCTCGAGGCAAGGATTCTCGCCAAGTTAGAGTATTTCAACCCGGCCGGTTCGGTCAAGGACCGCATTGCCAAGGCCATGATCGACGACGCCGAGGAACGTGGCCTGCTGAAGGAAGGCTCTGTCATCATCGAGCCGACCAGCGGCAACACCGGCATCGGCCTTGCCTCCGTTGCAGCTGCACGGGGCTACCGCATCATCATCGTCATGCCTGAGACCATGTCCGTCGAGCGCCGCCAACTGATGAAGGCCTACGGCGCGGAGCTTGTACTGACGGAGGGCGCCAAGGGTATGAAGGGTGCCATCGCACGGGCGGAGGAACTGGCACGGGAGATCCCCAACAGCTTTGTGCCCGGTCAGTTTGTCAATCCCGCCAATCCGGCGATCCACCGCAGCACCACCGGCCCGGAGATCTGGAAGGACACCGACGGCACGGTCGACGCTTTTGTGGCAGGTGTTGGTACCGGCGGCACCGTCACCGGTGTCGGTGAGTATCTGAAATCCCAGAATCCCAATGTCAAGGTCGTCGCCGTAGAGCCGGCTACCTCCGCAGTCCTCTCCACAGGTGTTGCCGGCGCCCACAAGATCCAGGGCATTGGCGCAGGCTTTGTACCCGAGGTACTGAACACGTCTATTTATGATGAAATTATCACGGTCAGCAACGAGGATGCCTTTGCCACGGGCAAGCTCATCGGCAAACAGGAGGGCGTCCTGGTCGGTATTTCCTCAGGCGCGGCAGTCCATGCCGCCATCGAACTGGCCAAGCGGCCGGAGAGCAAGGGCAAGACCATCGTGGTTCTGCTTCCCGACACGGGAGATCGTTATCTCTCCACGCCGCTGTTTGCAGATTAAGGAGAGCGCTCAATGATGATCTACGCGGACAATGCAGCGACCACAAAAATGAGCAGCACGGCCATCCGGGCCATGCTGCCCTATATGGACCAAGTTTACGGTAATCCGTCCAGCCTGCATACGGCCGGTCAGCAGGCGGCTGAGGCGCTGCAAAGTGCGCGGGAACGCATCGCAGTCTGTCTCGGATGTCAGCCCAGGGAGATCTATTTTACCTCCGGCGGCAGCGAGGCCGACAATCAGGCCCTGATCTCTGCGGCAAAGATCGGCGAGAGAAAAGGGAAAAAGCACATCATTTCCACCGCCTTTGAGCATCACGCCGTCCTGCACACGCTGCAGGGGCTGGAAAAACAGGGCTTTGAGGTGGAGCTTCTGCCCGTCGGAGAGGCCGGCACAGTGACGGCCCAACAGGTGGCCGACGCCATCCGGGACGACACCTGCCTGGTCAGCGTCATGTATGCCAACAATGAGATCGGCTCGGTGCTGCCTGTCGGGGAGATCGGTAAGGTCTGCCGGGAAAGAGGCGTGGTGTTTCATACCGACGCCGTTCAGGCGGCGGGGCATTTGCCCATTGACGTCAGGGAGCAGTGTATTGATCTGCTGTCCCTGTCGGCCCACAAGTTCCACGGACCCAAGGGCATCGGCGTTCTCTATGCCAGACAGGGCCTGACGCTCACCACGCTGATCGCAGGCGGCGCACAGGAACGGGGCAAACGGGCGGGTACGGAAAATATTCCCGCTATCATGGGTATGGCGGCTGCTCTGGAGGAAGCCTGCGCCCATATGGAGAATAACGCCCGCGCCGTTTCAGCCCTGCGGGACAAGCTCATTGCGGGGCTGTCAAAGATCCCCCATTCCGCCCTCAACGGCGACCCGGTCCACCGGCTGCCGGGGAATGTGAGCTTCTGCTTTGAGGGCATCGAGGGCGAAAGCCTGCTTCTGCTGCTGGACGCAAAAGGCATCTGCGCGTCCTCAGGTTCTGCCTGTACTTCTGGCTCTCTGGATCCCAGCCATGTGCTGCTGGCCATCGGGCGTCCCCATGAGGTGGCCCATGGTTCGCTGCGCCTGAGTCTGTGCCACTGGAATACGGAGGAAGAGGTGGACGAGATGCTGCGGGTCATTCCCCAGGTCGTGGAGTATCTTCGCAATATGTCCCCCATGTGGAAAGACCAGAAAAGCGGAAAGCGGACGTTTGTCCTGTAAAGGAGGTTAGATCATGGCTTTATATACGAAAACGGTGATGGATCATTTCATGAATCCCCGCAATGTGGGTGAGATCGAAAACGCCGATGGCGTCGGCGAGGTCGGCAACGCCAAATGCGGTGATATTATGAAAATGTACCTGAAGATCAAGGACGGCATCATCGAGGATATAAAATTTGAGACCTTCGGCTGCGGCAACGCCATCGCCTCCAGCTCCATGGCGACGGAAATGATCAAGGGCAAATCCATTGAAGAGGCCCTTGCCGTGACGAATAAACAGGTGGTCGAGGCTTTGGGCGGCCTGCCTGTCCACAAGCTGCACTGCTCCGTGCTGGCAGAGGAGGCGGTGAAGTCCGCGGTCAAGGATTATTACGACCGCAACGGCATCCCCTACGACAAAAAACGGTTCCCGGACTGCGGGAACTGTGAAGCCTGCCATATGGTATGAGCAGGGCATTGATCGCTATGAGCGGCGGCGTGGATTCCAGCGTCGCCGCTTATCTCATGAAGCAGCGGGGCTTTGACTGCATCGGCGTGACCATGAAGCTGTTTTCGGGCGGGGAGATCGGCTGCAGCAGGGCAAAGACCTGCTGCTCGCTGGAGGATGTGGAGGATGCCAGAAGCGTCGCATACCGTATGGGGATCCCCTATTATGTATTCAATTTTACGGAGGATTTCGGCCGGCAGGTCATTGACCGCTTTGTGGCGGCCTATGAAAACGGCGCGACACCCAATCCCTGCATCGACTGCAACCGCTATCTGAAATTTGAGCGCCTGTACCGCAGAGCGGCGGAACTGGGCTGCGATACGGTCGCCACGGGCCACTATGCCCGCATTGAGAAGCAGGGAGACAGGTATCTGCTGAAAAAGGCTTCAGACGAGAGCAAGGACCAGAGCTATGTCCTCTACGCCATGACCCAGGAGCAGTTGGCCCACACGGCCTTTCCCTGCGGCGCTTTGAGAAAAACGCAGACGCGGCAGATCGCGGAGGAGCAGGGCTTCCTCAATGCCGAAAAGCCTGACAGTCAGGACATTTGCTTTGTGCCCGACGGCGATTATGCCGCCTTTATCCGGCGGTACACGGGGAAAAGCTATCCCGACGGCCCATTTGTGACCACGCAGGGAACGATTGTCGGACGCCACAGAGGGATCATCCACTATACCGTCGGCCAGAGAAAGGGACTGGGCGTTTCCTCCGACCGGCCACTGTATGTGCAGAGCATCGACGCGGCGAAAAACACGGTGGTCCTGGGGGAGGACCGGGAGCTGTTCGGAACGGAAGTCACCGCGGTAAATTTCAACTGGATCGCCTTTGAGACGCCGCCGGACGTCCTGCGGGCCAGGGCGAAGATCCGCTACCGCCACCGGGAGCAATGGGCGACGGTGGAGGTCACGGGAGAGAATACGGTGCATCTGGTCTTTGACGCGCCCCAGCGGGCCGTGACCAGGGGACAGGCCGTGGTTCTTTACGACGGCGACACGGTCCTGGGCGGCGGCGAGATCGTTTGAAATAATTATATAAAATAACACGGAATGAAAACGCCGGTTTTCATTCCGTGTTTTATATCATCCGGGGTTACAGCCGGGCCAGAAGCGCCTGCTTTTCCGCCTCGGGGAGGAAGGCACCGCCGATGGCATAGGCGTCCATCTGACGGAATTCCTCGTCGGTAAAGCCGAAAGCGTCGTAGATCACCTGATGCTCCCGCTGCAGCGTGGTGTTGGAACAGGTCATGTTGTCCGTGTTGATGCTGACGGGGATGCCTCTGCGGAAAAATTCCGCCATGGGATGAGTCTTCGGGTCAAGGACGATCTTGGTATGTAAATTGCTGACAACGCAGGCCTCCACAAGGATCTTCTCCCGGCGCAGCAGATCCATGCAGCTTTCGCTGCGGACAGCGCCGCAGCCGTGGCCGACACGCCGCGCACCCAGCTCCACGGCCTTGCGGACGTTTTCCGCATTGCCCCGCTCTCCGGCGTGGAGGGTGAAGGGGATCTGCTGCCGGTACGCTTCTTCAAAAATCGGTGCGTAGGTCTCCAACGGGACGGTATCCTCGGCACCGGCCAGATCGACACCGACAACGCCCTGACCCATGAACTCCGCCGCCAGGGGAACGATCTGCTCGTTGACCTCCCGGGGGCTTCCAATCAAAGCACAGAGCAGAACGCCCGAACGGATCGACGGATGATCCCGCCGGGCCTGCTGAACGCCTTTCAAAACGCTCTGCAGGGCAGCTTTCTGGGTCAGACCGGCGCGGGTATGGAGCTGGGGCGCAAAACGGATCTCTGTGTAGATCAGTCCCTGGGCGGCAAGACGGCTCACCAGCTCGTAGGCACTCACTTCCAGGGCGTACTCCGTCTGCAAAACGCGGGTAGGAAGCTCAAAGCGCTGCAGATACTCCACCAGATTGTTGCAGTCCGCCGGGACATAGATGGAATCGCAGATCTCCTCCATGGACATGGGGAAGCCGCCGCGCTTTGCCAGATCGAAAACCACCTGCTCGGACAGAGAGCCGTCCAGATGCAGATGCAGATCCACCTTTCCTTGATACATTGCTCATTCCTCCTGCGTTTTCTGTGATATACTATGTGGTATTTTACTATTTCATGTCATAAAAAGCAAGAAGTTTTTATGGAAAAGAGACAAAATGTTCCGGACGGTACAATGATGTGAGACAGGGAAAGGAAAGACTGCGATGCCGCGATCTGCGCGGTGCAGGCACGTTATGCGGCTATGAAAAGCGTGTTGCCTTTTTTCGCTTTTGTAATTGATTTCTCGCCGGCGAGGCTGTATAATAAAGGCATTAGAAAAAAATAACGAGGTGCCATATGAAAAAACTAACGGTAAAAAAAGGAAGTCAGTGCATGGCCTGCCTGGAGTGCGTTCGTGCCTGCTCCAACGCCTTTTACAAGGAGTTCCACCCGGACAAGTCCTGCGTGAAGATCGTTGAGCGCAACGGCAAGGTCCGCCCCATGACCTGTGTCCAGTGCGGCAAGTGCGCAGCGGCCTGTGAGCACGGTGCCATCCTTCAGAATCCCAAGACTGGCGTATACATGATCAACAAGAAGCTCTGCGTCGGCTGCGGCAAGTGCAAGGAAGCCTGCCCCTTCGGCGTTCTTGTATTCGAGCCGGAGATGACCAACGCCTCCAAGTGCATTGCCTGCGGCATTTGCGCCAAGGCATGCCCGATGGAAGTGCTGGAGATCACGGAAGTTTAATCTTTTCAGGAGGTATGACCCATGGCAGAAACCAAAAAGATTCCCGAACGTTTTGAGGTCCGCGAGGAGGACAAGTGGGCCATCAGCGACATTTACGCCACCGACGAGCTGTGGGAGGCGGATCTGGAAAAGGCAAAGAAGCTGACGAGTGAGTACTGTCTCTTATACACATCTCCGAGCCCACGAGACGTAGAGG
>CAMFZO010000028.1 GCA_946006895.1 uncultured Clostridia bacterium
TACACCTAAGCCTTCGTCGGCAGCGTCAGATGTGTATAAGAGACAGGATCCATGACCAGGCTGCCAACAACAAGGATTTTCGGTCTCTTTTTCGTATGCAATCAGATGACCTCCAATTCGTCTCGCGTATAAAAATGGGGAAACGGTGCCGTCGGGAGGGTCTGATACCAGAAAGCGCAGCTTGCCATATCATCCATCAGCGGCAGATAGCGCTCACCGCTGCGCCAGCCCAGGGCCTGGATCGTCACACGAAGGTCTTTTTCAAAGCAGATGGGGTCCGTGATATGCCAGCGGTACATTCCGAACCGGAACTGGCTTTCATAAAGCTTGTTGGGCCAAATGATCTGATGCAGGCCGGCATAAGGTGTGGAGAAGACAACATAGTCCTTGTGCGTGAAGGGGTCCTCAAAATTATAAGAGCCGCAGAAATAGTCCTCCGTTCCCGTGCCGCAGAGGGTGGGATACGCCTCGTCGCCATCCAGGTAAAACTTGATCTCGCCCTCGCCCCACCAGCCGTTGTTGTTCACGCCTCTTGCCATATAGGTGCCGACATAATGGCCTCTTCCCTTTACGCCGTCTAAGATGGTGTAAACCTCCTTATAGGGCAGCGGGTTGACGCGGCGGAACTGGGCATGGAAATAGGCGATCTCAGCAGGCTGCGGGCACAAGGCGTAATCGATTTGAAAAAAGAAGGTCACTGGTTCGTCAGAAAGATTCTCCAACGTCATTTTGCAGCTTTTTTTGAAGGGCATCGTCCAGAAGCAGTTGAAGGCGCTGCCTGGATTGACACAGACAGGAAGCGAGGAAAGCTGTGCATAGCGATCCCAACCCATGCAGAAAAAATCACCGATGGGAGATTCAACGGAGGGGTTCTCCTGTCCGTCCCAGTACATTCGCAGAATGGTAAAACGCCAAACTCCTGTCGGCGTCAGCCAGATGTGATTGATCTCGCCCTCACCGAGAATATCAGCGATGGTGACGGTAGTATGGGGCTGGATCACGATATAAGGGTTGACCTTCCAGCCAACGCCCAGATCTCTGGCATGCCTTCCGGTCACGCCCTCTTCCAAAGGGCACATTCCGCCCTTGCCTTTTTCTCCGGTAGGGTTTTCAGGAGAAATAGAGCGGGTCTGCCTGTTTTGTAATTTTCCAAGGAAATTCAAGTTCAAAAGAATGTCCTCCTGTTTTCGTATAATGTGCAGATTCTTTGGGCTTGACTTACCTGCTCAGGAGCAGGTAAGTCAAACCCTTTTGTTTATTCGGCAAGGGTCTTCTCCTGGAAGGAAATATTCCGTACAGCCAGTTGCTCGCCGTCAGGCATATTGCTCGTATATATCCACAGATACATCAAGCTGCCAAGGTCAAAGGTCTTGGATGCGGTCTCGCTCGCCGTTTGTGTAAAAGAGGCAGCAGACAGATCGAGATAGAGCGTATTCCAGCCTTTTGTCAGCTCCATGCCGCTCATGTCCCATGTCAGGCGGTTTCCGTCGTTGATCCAACGGGCATTCTTATAGTTTGTATCCGCGATCTCGATGGTCCCGCCATTGGCTTTGAAAGCATCCGGGTCGTAGATATAGACATCCAATGCCAATCTTCCTCCGTCAAACGTGACGCCGGTCTGGATTCCCGTGTTGCTGCTGATCAGGAAAAGCAAGCCTGTGGTCTTGCTGCTGCCGCCGGCGTTGGACTGGCCTGCCGTGATAGTCATTGTGCCATCGGCTGCGTTGGTCAGCACGGTGCCATCCTCTGTCATCACCTGATTGGCGCTTTGCCATGTAGTGCTGCCATTGGTAGCGGCGCACCAGCGTCCGCCGGTGACCCAGGAGGTGCTGTTGCTTGCAGGGATCGGGAAGGTATAGGTCGTCTCGTAAGTATATACCGGGCAAGTGCAGGGCGTACAGCAGCCGGTTGTATGATTGCAGTTTTCTGCCAGGCATCCGCCGCAGAGTGCGCATTTTTCATGCCTGCACAGATCGGTATTGACAATGCTGATGTTGGCCAGCTTGATGAAATCTGTCTCCGCCGCGCCGTTGATCGCAAACCAGAAGGTACGCACGGCAGAAAGATCAAAGCCTGCGCCGACGGTCGCTTTGTCAAAGGGAAGCCACAGAGTATTCCAGCCATCGGTATAAAGATAATCCTGCGGTCTCCAACTGATCGTCGTATCGCCTGTTCCGGTCCAGGTGCCGTTCGACAGCGCGATCACGCCCCAGCCGTTGGTAACAACATTGTTCAAATCATCCACATAAATGTCGATCTTCAACGCGCCGTTTTCAAGGGTCACACCGCTTAGATCGTAATAGGTATCGGCGCTTCTCTCATACAGCAATGCGCCAACACCGGCCGCACTTCCGTTTCCTTTGAGGACAACGGCGTTTTCCGTCTTGCTGAAGCTGACATTCTTGCCCTCGCCGTAAGTACCCTCTGCACCGGTGTCATACTTTCTGTAGCCATAGGCCCCTGAATCATTCGGAAGATTGATGACCCAGTGCTTGGTCTGTCCGTTCTCGCTGACCCAGCCAATGTTGGTTGTAAGCTGATAGACATCCTGATACTGATCCTCCGCCAGGGTATGGTCGTTATGGATCACCGTTTTGTTCAGATACGAGCCTTCTGTTACAAGCTCACCGGCAATGATGTCCTCTACCGTGATGCAAGACAGGAAGAGCGCCTGCGCATCATATCTGCGGTAATCATAGCTGATGAAGATACGGCCGTCATCCATCACCTTGAGACCCGGGTAGGAAACAGCATACTTGGGATCCAGCTCCAGGCTGTAGGACCAGGTGGCGCCGCCGTCGGACGAAAGGGAGGCGGTCAGATGGTTTCTTGCGTTGTTCGCCGTATTATTGTGGTAGAGCAGCAGGATGTACTCCTGACCGTCAGCGCCGGTGACCGTAGTTGCATTGCTTCTGGAATTCACTGTGGTCAACTGACCGGTGCCGTCTGCACCGGGAACATAGGCAGGCTCGCTCCAGCTTACATTCTGCGCCGCGGAGGTCACGGGCTGCGTGCTCTTGATGTACTGCAGTCCGGAGAGGGTGCGGTAATACACATACAGATAACCGTCACCCGTCTGCAGGGCCTTTGCTTCGTAGAAGTCCACCGTGTCACTGCTGCCGGGCGCAACATCGCACAGGAGCTTGTAGGTATCCTCCGCCTTGTCATAGCAATACAGGCCGATGCCCTTGTACTGTGCATACTCCGTCTCTCCCGCAAGCTCTGTCGCAGGGCTCAGCGCATTGGCAAACAGCAGCGTCTTTTCTCCGTCCAAAGTAACTGTCGCAGGTGGGTTAATGCCGCTGCCGTCGGAGATACGTACCGGGGTTCCCGCACTCATCTGCGCAGCATCGGTGGGATTCTCGACCCGAACCGCCCAGCTTCCCTGTAGGCCGTCTGCGCCTATCAGACGCTCGGTGTCGTTCATTTTTTCCGCCTTAGTGAAGTTCTGCTGCCAGCCGAGATAAAGGCATCCGTCATCCCCCATCCAAAGTCTGGGATCCACAACCTGCACGTTCGGGTCGCTGTGTTCCACAACTACCTGCTCCTGCCAGGTCTGCCCGTTATCGAAGCTGGCGAAATAGATGGCATAGTTATACCGGCTTTCGTCCGTACCGCCGCTCATGGTGCTGAGCCACAGGACTGTATTGTCACCGGTCCCTATGGCTTCCACATTCGCCGAGCAAAGGAATTCTCTGCCTCTGCTCAGATAGCCCCGTCCGGATTTGTCCGCGCCCCGGGTGATCTTTTCCGCCCCATCTGTCGTGCTGCGCAGATAGACGTTAGCGGGAGTCAGCGCTGCATAACGTTCGTCACTCTCCGGCCGCGTAGGCTTCTCGTCGGAGCCTTCGACAAAGCGGACGTTCCGTACCCGGATCTCCACACCTGCGGGCACCTGGTTGGAATAGAGCCAGACGCAGCCGATATGGCTCAGATCAATGGCACTGCCGCCGGAAACGGCGTCCTTCAGATTGAGCCAAACCTCATTCCAGCCACTCTGATAGACCACATTGCGCATATTCCAGGTCAGCGTATTGCCCATGCCGCCTCCAACCCAGGAGTTATTGTCGCCGATGGATACGATGCCCCATTTGCTGACAAAGCTGGAATAATCGGAGACATAGAGGTCGAATACAACCGCGCCGTTTGCCACGGTCATACCGGAGTCAATATAGTTTTCACCCGTTGTGAGATAGGCAAGACCGGTAGGGGAATCGGTCCCGTCAGAGACAACAGTAAAGGTACTGTCAGCATAGCTTGTAAAGCCCGCTGCCGCTTCGGTGCCGTTTTTCTTATAGCCTTCGGAAGTGGAATTGGCGCCGAACCAGTTGCCAGCCGTGTCTTCTATGGCTACGCTGCTCTTTTGATAAGGGGCAGGTTTGTTGTAGTCATTATCATTGATGACGCGGTTGAGGAAAGACCCTTCGGAGACAAGCTCTCCTGCCTTAATATCCTCTAAAGTGATGTGGCTCAAATACATCATCTGCAGGCCGTAACGGTCAAAGTCATACTGAATGTAGATCGAACCGTCGGGGGCAACAGACAGGTCTGGGTAGGACACCGCACGCTCGTCCAGCAGCAGCTTATCCGTCCAGGTATAGCCACCGTCAGTGGAAATGGCTGCGGTCAGATTTCTGCGAGAGGCATTTGTAGTATCGTGGTAGATAAGCAGCAATGTACCGTCGTCCAGGGCAATAAGCTGTGTACGGGAGGCGGTTTTTGTCATAATTTCCGTACCGTTGCGCAGGTTGTCCAGCTCGCTCCAGCCGCCGGTATACGGAGCCTTTGTCAGCGGGGCTGTGGTGCGGGTCACTTCGATGCCCTTATCTGTCCGTACGATCATTATCAATTCACCCGTCGAGGCGATCTGCACCGTTTTCGGCTCGCAGTAATTGCGGAAGGTGCTGATCTTCTCATAGGGATTATCCATAATACGGCTGTAGAACTCCGCACGCGGGACACCATCGTCTCCAAGGGAGAGCGTATAAAGCGTAGGACCCTGGGTCTCAGAGGTGGCCGTGTCGTCCAATGCCAGCCAACTGCTCATATAGGGATTAATGAGCCAGGTCTCCTCGCCCTCAATGGTTGCTATGGTGGGCTTGTTCAGCATCATTCCGTCACAGAGTCGGACCGGCTCACTGAAGGTTGGCGTTGCCGAATCGCCGTTTTCGGAATACATACACCAGACACCGCGCACAGCGTCGGAATGGAGGCTTCCGTCCGTATTCAGGGAATGATTGTCCAGATCATAATCGTAGTTCCGCCAGACAACGGGGCAGTATTCCTGTGACCAGAAGACCCACAGACGTCCTTCCGGATCGGTCCAGAGCGTATGATCCGTCGCTGTCACGTATTCACTGGGATGCTCGATCGCCACGGAGACCTCCGTCCAGGTTTCGCCGCCGTCGTCGCTGGTGACCAGCACAATATAATTGCCGACACGTTCGTTGGTATCGCCTGAAATGAAGCCGGACCAGAGCCTGCCGCTGCCGTTTTCTCCGGGGACATAGGTCAGACCGCCGCTGCACAGATACTTGCGCTCACCGTCCATATAGCCCAATCCCTCTTCTGACTGGTCAATGTCATTCTCCAGGTGGTCTTTTCCTTCCTCCGTCCAATAACACCAGACATTCGGTGCGGTAAATGCCACATCTCGAGGGTGGTTGCCCTCGCCGGGGCACTTGACGCTGCAGCAGTCGTCTGTATGGTCGCAGGAGGCCTCCATACAACCGCCGCAGAGCCTGCAGATCTCATGGTTGCAGCCCGGCTCCTGACTGCAGGTGCAGGGTGTGCAGCAACCGTCAATGGTGCAGCTACAGTTTGTATCCAGGCAGCCGCCGCAGACCGGGCACTTTTCATGGGTACAGGCGGTGTTTGCCGTTCCCTCAATGCGGATATCATCCAGCTTGATTACAACACCGTCTCCCATATTGGCAGCAGCAAACCAGAACAGGCTGAGGGAGGCAGGGTCAAAGGTGCCGGTCGCTGCTGCCTCAGCGAAAGTGAAGTGAAGCTCGTTCCATCCCGCCTGCACCATGTTGCTGTTCAAGGTCCAGGTCAGGCAGTTTTCGTTAATCCAACCGCTGGAGAGCTGCACGGCGCTCCAGGTATCCAGGGCTGCCGGGTCAGAAACATAGAGCCAGAAGGTGATGGTGCCGGAATCCATGGTGATCCCTGTGTTGCCGTTCTCATAGAGCTTAAACATCAGATTCGTGTCGCGATTGGCAGCAGAGATGATCTGTATGGCTCCCTCGCCCTCTTTATGGGTTTCCGCATCAATGGTAACGGAATAGTATTCCGCATTTCCCTTGTCCGCCAACACAACATAATCATCACCGGTCCAGACGCGCCAGGCGCCATCGTCGCCGTAGAAGCCGTCGGCGCTGATGGCATAACGGGCGGTTTGGGCGGCAGCAAAGCCGTCGCTGACCTTGATGCTGCGGCCAGCTCCCTCTACCACAGTGCCATCCAGGGTCGTCCAGTAGGGAACGATCTCAATGACATCGTTGAACTTCGCATTGCTGATGTTCACAATGCTGCAGGTGTGGAAGTACTGCGATTCCGGAGAGAACGCGGTGGGCTGAAGATCGATTTGTCCTTCCCCGTTTCTGGCCGTGATGGTTTTGTAGACGGTGCGGCTCGACATATCCTTGGTCGCCCCGTTTACGGTCAGGATTTCGCCTTTATGCAGATCCAGTGAAACATGGTCAACGGCCCGCAGGCTACCCCGGTCGAGGGGAAAGTCCACACAAATATCCCGGAATTCCAGAAGAATCTTATCCATTTCAAATCCTCCTATTCGGTGCGGAGCCGGGGATTTAGCACTTCATCCAGGCCGTGGGAAAAGAAGAAGCAGCCCATGCCGAAAATTGCGATGGCGGCAATGGGTGAGAGGAAATACCACAGGGCGCTGGAGCCATAGATAGCTGCGGTCTTGGATACGGCAATCTGGATCATCATGCCCCAATGGGTCGCAGAAAAATCCGCCATGCCAAGGAACATCAGCGAGACCGCTGAGGAGATGGAGTTGCGCATGGTGAAGATCATATTCATGGTGAGGTAAGAGGTGATGCCGGGTAGCAGCTCATTAAAAATAATGTGCCGTGTGGGTAGTCCCAGGATCCTGGCGGCGGAAATATAGTCTCTCGTCATCACAGAAAGAATCTGTGCGCGGATCGCCTTGGCAAGACCCGCCCAGGACCAGACAGAAAGAACAAAGGCAAAGGTAAAATAGTTATTTGCCTTGACGATCATGGACAGCAGCATCATGACCGGCAACGACGGCACGGTCATGATCACGTCGATCAGAATATTGAGCAGCCAGTTCACCACGCCCTTGGTAAAGGCGGCAAGCATACCCATAACAGTCGCAATAACAAGCGTCATAACTGCGGTGATGGCGGCAACGGTGAGGACCTCTCGCGCCCCGTATACAATCATCTTCAAAGTGTCGCGTCCCATGTGATCGGTGCCGAGGATGTGCTCTGCGGAGGGTCCCAGCAGCTTATTGGCCATATCGGAACGCATATCGTCGGCGTCGATCAGAAAGGGGCCGAAGACTGCCGTCAGGAAAAAGATCAGAAGAATCACAGCTCCAAAGCAAGCGCTCTTATTTTTTCCAAGGGCACGAAAAAAACCGAAAAATGAATCCTTCGAGGAGGATTTTGACACATGATACGCTCTTGCCAGCGCCTCACTGTCTGATGCCAGTGCGCGGATATTATTTTTCCTTTTCATATCATTTCCCCCTTATGCGAATCCGCGGATCAATGACAGAATACAGGATCTCCGCCGCCTGGTTTGCAAGCACGATTGCAATGGTCAGGACAAGAAACATTCCCTGCATCAGAGGATAGTCACGGCCAGAGATGGCAGAACTGAAGAAGTAACCCATACCCGGATAATTGAAGGTGTTTTCCACCAGCACTGACCCGGCAAACATACTACCAAAGGTGATGGCAAGCTGTGTGATCTGCGGCAAAATGGCATTCTTCCCCACATAGGAGCTGACGATTCGTCGTTGACGCAGACCTCGCGCTTTTGCAGAAACAATGTAATCTTCTCCCAGAACGCTGACTGCCAGGGCCCTCATGCCAAGTGCCCAACCGCCGACGGAAGTCAGCACCCAGGTGAGTATGGGAAGGACTGCGTGTTTTGCCACACTGGCAATAAACTCACTGTTCCAGCCCGGCGTCAGGTCTGTATCATAATTCCCTCGCATGGGAAGCCAGCCCAGCTTGACGGAAAAAAGGATAATCAAAAGAAATCCGATGATAAATGCGGGTACCGAGCCGATCACGGAATCATAGGCCGTCATCAGCTTGTTCAGCAGCGACTTGCGTTTCCAGCCGCAGTATACGCCAAGGAGCGTCCCCAAGAAGAAAGAGATCAGCAGCGCGACGGAGGAAACCAGCAGTGTCCACGGCAGCACCTCAGCGATAATTTCCGAAACAGGCGCCCGCCGAAGAATGGACTCGCCCAAATCTCCCCGGACAATCCGTCCCAGATAACTGATATACTGTTTTGCAAGCGGAATATCCGGGTCATAATTCAAGCGCGCTTTTGCCTGTTCCACAGCCTCTTCCCAGGACACGCCCATTCCTGCGTGAATGTTGACGGCCATCGTCTCCACCGGGTCGCCGGGCATGAGCCGGATGACAAAAAAAGTAATAGTCGTCGAGAAGAGAACGGTAAACAGTATCAGGAGCAGCCTCTTACCGATTTTCATTGTATCGCCTCCTGCGTTGCGTTAGAGGGAAAGATCCTCTCCGAATCTTATTCGTAATAGAGGAAGCCGTTGGCAAGCAGCTTGGCAACGGAAATCAGATCACCGACGGAGTAGACCCAGTGCATGGGGTCCTCCGGGTAGCCTGCCAGATCCTCATCCATGATACGTACAGGTCCGTATTTCGTAGCAACGGGAAGAATGAAGACCTGTTCGTTATTCAGACGCATCAGAAGCTCCGCGCTGTTCTGCTTTTCCGCTTCCGTGCCGTAGTTGAGCAGACGGATCTCTCTTGTCACATTTACCTCCGTGCCATCACGGAGTGTCACCCTCAGGGGAATGATCTCCCCGTCCTCATCCATACCGGAGCCGTAATACTCCTCAAAACCGATACGGGAACGCGACCAGTTACAATGTGAACAGCATGACCATGGCGGCGGGACTCGGCGTGCTGTCCGAACCGGACTATACCGAGAAAAACTGCCGCACCATTGCGGAGAATCGGGAATATACCGCGCAAAAGCTCCGGGAAATGGGCTTTGAGGTCTGCCCCTCCAGGGCGAATTTCCTGTTTGCCCGAAACGAAAGAATTGCGGGCGAGGAGCTGTACCTTGCGCTGAAGGCGCGCGGCATCCTGATACGGCATTTCTCCCTGGAAAGGATAAAGGATTACAATCGCATCACCATCGGCACGAGGGCGCAGATGGATGAATTTCTGAAGGCAACGGAGGAGATCCTGAAGCGATGACGGACGGAATGATGCTGCAGGACCTTCATGTGCATACCAATTTTTGTGACGGAAAAAACACGCCGGAGGAAATGGTGCAGGCGGCGGTCAAGCTGGGGCTTGATGGAATCGGACTCTGCGTCCATTCGTATACGCCCTTTGACGAGAGCTATTGCGTGAAAAAGGAACGGATCGGGGAATATCTCCGCACGGTCGCGGCATTGAAGGAAAAATATCGGGGCGTGATAAAAGTCTTGTGCGGTGTGGAGCTGGATCTTTATTCCGATATGCCGACGGACGGCTTCGATTATGTCATCGGCTCCGTGCACTATCTGAAAAACGGGGAGGACTATTGCCCGATCGACGAGAATGTCGGGACGCTCCAAAACGCGGTGCAGCGGTATTACGGCGGGGACTGGCTCGCAATGTGCCGCACGTACTACGAGAGCGTCGCCTGTCTTTCCTCCAGGCCCACGGACATCGTCGGTCATTTTGACCTTGTTACGAAGTTCAACCAAAAAACGCCGCTGTTCGACGAGAACAGCCGGGACTATCTGTCCCTTGCCGAGGCGGCGGTCGATGCGCTGCTGCCCAGCCGAATCCCCTTTGAGATCAACACCGGGGGAATATCGAGAGGATACCGGGAGGTTCCGTATCCTGCGCCGCCGCTGCTGGCGTATATCCGGCAAAGGGGCGGAGAAGTGCTCCTGTCCAGCGACGCCCACTGCGCGGCGCATATCGGCTACGGCTTTGCGCGCTGACAGAGAATACGCTGACAGCAACGGAACGTCCCGAAACCGGCGCGGCGGCTGTCCGGCAGGAAGAAGGTCTCCGTGGGGATCCTTTGGTTCTGCGGTGGGCTGCGGAAAGCCGGTTGGGGTGCGTCCCCGGCGGAAAATACAGGAAACCGGCGTAGTCGATTTTTCGACTGCGCCGGTTTTCAACATCCCGCAAAGGCTTAATCACAGGTTTTGTATCACTGGGTTTTTTCCGTCTCTGCCGAGGATGGACGAGACAGCGGCGGGAACATCCACGGTGTGATGCTCCAGGTCTTCAAAGAGGAGGTTTTTAATGCCCTCGGCGTCGCCGTCTTCCAGACAGGTAAGCATGGTACGGTGCTGGTGGATCATATCATCCGCCGCCGTCTTGTCGGTGATGTAGCGCTTGCCGTAGACCAGCTTGTAAAACGAGAGGCTGTTCCAAAGCGAACGGATTACATTGTAGAGCCTGTCCATGTTGGCATATTGGTAGATGGCAAAATGAAAGTCGCGGTTGAGGGAATGGATCCGCTTGGGGTCCGGCTCGTCGCTGGCGATCTCCAGCTCAAGCTGCTCCTGGATCGTCCGCAGCTCCTCAACGCCGTCGGTGTCGATGGCCTGACAGGCGAAATAGGCCGCCTGCGGTTCGAGCATCTGCCGCATCAGATACAGCTCATGCACGTCCTTGTCGTCCAGCTCGATGAGCTTATAGCCGACATAGGGAATCGCCTCGGCAAGGCCGAGCTGCTCCAGCATGGTAAAGGCCTCCCGCACGGGCATCCTGCTGACGCCGAGACACTGGGCAATCTTCTCCGCGTTCAGCCGTTCTCCCATGGCCAGCGTCCCGTCCATGATCCAATCGAGAAGGCGCTCCAAAACAAGTTCGTTCAGTTTTTGTCGCTGAAGTCTCAGATTTTCTGTCGGCGGCATTCCGTCTCATGCAGGACATGGCGGCGTTCGCTGTGGCCGATCTCGACGATCTCAA
>CAMFZO010000029.1 GCA_946006895.1 uncultured Clostridia bacterium
GATCGGCGCCGCTGCCCGTGCCAGAAAGCTGTCAGCCATCAAATCCTTTTATAAATACCTGACGGTGCGGACCAAGCTGCTGACGGTTAACCCGGTCAAGGACGTGGAGTTCCCCAAGATCCGAAAATCACTCCCCAAATACCTGACTCTGGAGGAATCGCGCCGCCTCCTCTCCTCCGTGCGCGGCGTGAATGAAAAGCGCGATTATGCCATTTTAATGCTCTTTTTGAATTGCGGCATCCGCCGTTCAGAGCTGGTGGGCCTGAATCTGAGCGATGTTTATGAGGACCGCATCCGCGTGACCGGCAAAGGCAACAAGGAGCGGATCGTCTATTTTGGCTCTGCCTGCAAAGCGGCCATTGACGAATATCTACCCGAACGCAACAAAAAAGTGCTTTCCGACAACCGTGCGTTGTTCGGTTCCCGGGACAATAACCGCATCAGCGTAACGGCTGTGCACCGTCTTGTGAAAAAGCATATGCTGGCTGCCGGACTGGATCCAAGCCAGTATTCCGCCCACAAGCTGCGGCACACGGCGGCGACCCTGATGATCTCCAACGGCGTGGACATCAAAACCGTCCAGGAGGTCCTGGGCCATGAGCATCTGAACACGACGGAGATCTACACCCACATTGAAAACACCGAGCTGAAGATTGCCGCAGAGGCAAATCCCATTTCCCGTTTGGAGAAGGAAAATGATTCATAATCTTATCTTTGATTTAGATGGTACGCTGCTAAACACGCTTGCCGACCTGCGCGACAGCACAAATTACGCGCTGCAGCAGTTCGGTTTTCCCGAAAGATCAACGGAAGAAGTACGAAATTTTGTCGGTAACGGTCTGAGAATGCTTATCCGACGTGCGGTTCCGTTTGAGACGGAAGAAGAAACCGTAGATGCTGTTTTGGCAGTCATGAAGGCACATTACCGCGAGCATTATCACGACGGAACGATACCCTATGACGGTATTCTCCCCTTCCTGCACAAGATGAAGATGTACGGTTTCCGCATGGCTATTGTCTCAAATAAGGCAGACCCGATGGTACAGCTTTTGCGAACGCTTTATTTTGACGAGCTGATCCCTGTGGCGGTCGGTGAGCTGGATGGTGTCCCGCGTAAGCCCGCGCCGGATATGGTGCGCATTGCCATGGAGCGTCTCGGCTGTACGGAGGAACATACGGTCTATATCGGTGATTCTGAGGTTGACATCGAGACGGCAAAAAATGCGGGCCTTCCCTGCCTATCCGTTGGTTGGGGCTTCCGCTCCGAGAAGGATCTCCGCAATGCCGGCGCGGAAACGGTCTACCGCTCCCCTGTCGAATTGTACGATGCTCTGCATACCGAAGCCGAACCTTTTTTACGATAAAAAGAACGGGATTCCACCCTTGCAAAGGCTGCAAACGGTGGAATTCCGTCCTTATCGATCTTCTACGGCCTTTGAAGATCACACCTTGCTGCTGTTTGGATGCGGCGGGAAAAGAATGTGAAAAAACAGTTTGCTGTCCTCATATCTTGCGGAAATCGTGCCGTGCATTTGTTCGACGAGGCTCCGCGCAATGGACAGACCGAGACCGGTCGAATTTCTTGCAGCCTCCACTGTGTAGTAGCGGTCAAAGAGCCGACCGACCTCCACCTTGTTCAGAGCTGCAGCGGAATTGGAAAACTCTATCTCCCCCGCTGCGGTTAGTATGATGTTCAAATCGCCGTCGGAATATTTGACCGCGTTTTGCAGGAGGTTGGAAAACACGCGCAACAGCGCTGCGCGATCCAGCAGCCGAATAACCTTCTCTTCAGGCAACCGGACATTCGGCGTGATGCCGCGTTCGGTCAGCGCGGTATAGAACGCAGCAAGGCTTTCCTCCAGCGCAGCCTTGAGATCCACCGGGTCTTCCCGGAACTCTCGCGTTGAGAGGATGACGGAATAGCGGAACAGCTCCTCGGTGAGCTGTGTCAGTGCTTCCGCGCGCTCTGAAATGACGAAGAGATACTGCTTGACCGCGTCGGATGTTTCCTCCTGCTCCAGCAGCTCCAAATAGCCGCAGATGGCGGTCAGCGGTGTACGCAGATCATGGGAGATGTTGGTGATTGCCTCGTGCAGCTCCTGATTGCCGCTGCGGTACTGCAACCGGGCTTTACGAAGCTCCGGAAGCCGGCGGTTTAGCTCTGCTGCCAGCTTCCGCATGGTTCGGTCCCGTCCGGGGATGCGGAGCTGGGCATTGGTGTCGTCTGCAAGCCACCGGGAAATCTGCTCCCGAAGGGCGTCCGCTGACCGCCGCACGGCGCAGAGCTTCCACGACAGCGCAATGACGGCTGCCGCCAGAATCCCGCAGACGAACCACAATACCATTTACTTCAGATCCTTTCGTTTGAAAAAGAACAGACCCGCCAGGGTGGAACAAACCATGGTGCCGGCAGCGCCGATGGCAAGATCACCCGGTTCGACGCAGCCTGCATACATCATTGCCGTATTCTGCCCGCCGGGAAGGATACACAGCAGCGCTTTCACAACCCATCGGGCTGCACCGCCCAGATAATGGGGATTTGGTCCGTAGATTTCCATCTCTTCCCCGGCTTCCGTAAATTCCCAATCAATTACCATTTGTTCGGGAGCCATTAACCGAGGCGCCAGCGTTATGCAAAGCATAATCACCGCAAGCAAAAGCAGCAGAGCAGTCACTGCTGAAACCGCCTGATTGGGAATCGACATTCCGAGCCATGTCAGCACGGCGGCGATGCTCCAAACGCAGAGCAGACTTACCGCCAGCATGGGAAATACCGTCGGTTCGACAGATTTGTCGAACAGGAAGAAAAGCAGCGCGGTGGTGGTGGCAACTGTAGTCAGCCAAATGACGGTAGAAGCCATGCCGATGGTGAGATAGTTGGCCAGATAGACGCTACTGCGGCGATTTCCGGCAATGAGCTTGTTCCGAAGCCCGCCGCCGCTGAATTCCGCACCGAGGAAAAGGCTGGAAACTACCGCGGAAAGAATCCCTGCCACCGCCGTGGAAAGGAAGAACATGCCGTTCTGATCCACATCAGAGTGGAATTCCGGATAGCGCAGGAAATCCATGTATTCCACAAACGCAACTTTATAGAGGGTAAACAGCAGCATGGCGAGAACACTCAGCCAGAATATCAGATTTCTGCGCAAACGCAGCAGATTGGCGGAAAGCAGATGAGTCATTGTCCGGCACCTCCCAGCAGATTCAGATAGAAGCTTTCCAGACTTTCGTCGTGTTCCTGCAAGGAGAGGACTTCGCAGTGTTCCTTTGCCAGCCGCAGGGTCAGTTGAGAAACATTCAGCGTAGCAAAGATTTGCGCCTCGGTTGCAGAGAGAATTTTATACTCCACCTTGTGCTCGTCCAGCACCCTTGCCAGCGCCTTGGTGTCCGTGACCTTGGCGTAGAGGGATTTGCGGCAGGCATCGTTCAGCGCTTCTGCGCTTATTTCTTTGATCAGCCTGCCCCGGTCGATGAAACCGTAGTGGGTGGCAAGACGGGAAAGCTCGTCGAGAATGTGGCTGGAAATCAAAATGGTAATACCCCGCTCCCGGTTGAGCCGCAGGATCAGCTCGCGGATCTCAATGATCCCCTGCGGGTCCAGACCGTTGACAGGCTCGTCCAGCACCAGAAAATCAGGGCTCCCGCACAGCGCCACAGCAATGCCCAGCCGCTGACGCATACCCAGCGAAAAATGCTTTGCCTTCTTCTTCCCGGTGTTGTGCAGTCCCACCAGCTCCAGCAGCTCCTGCAGACCGTCCTCCGAGGGCAAGCCCAGAACGCGGTATTGGTGACGCAGATTCTGTTCTGCCGTCATGTCCGGGTAGATTGCCGGCGTTTCCACCACTGCGCCCATTCTGCGGTGGGCTTTCACAATGCGTTTGTCCGTGTTCTGGATACCGTAAAGTGTGTAAGTACCGGCACTCGGCGCTTGCAGGCCGCAGATCAGGCGGATCAGGGTCGTTTTACCCGCGCCGTTTTTGCCGACAAAGCCGTAGATCGCACCCTTCGGAATGTGCATGGTCAGACCGTCGAGTGCTTTGAACTGTCCATAGTGCTTGCATAGAGCATTGGTTTGGAGCACATAGTCCATAAAGATTACCTCCTTCTTTGTGATACCGACATCCTAACGGGAAATCGTAAAGAAAGCGGTAAAGGAAACGGTAAAGAAAGTGTAAAGATTTATGTGGAGCGGAGTTTGAAGCCGATCCCCCAGACTGCTTCGATATAATCCTTCCCGCTTGCGTCGCGGAGCTTTTTGCGCAGATTGCTGATATGTATTTTTAAGGAGCTTTCCGTGCAGTCGGGAGTGTCCTCACTTATGCGTTCCAAGAGCAGAGACTTAGGAAGCACCTGCGACGGGTTTTGCAGAAACAGCTTCAAAATGGCGAATTCTGTCCGTGTCAGCTTTACTTCGTCTTCGAGCACGGTGACGCTGTGGGTATCCGTACACATTGCAATATCTTCAAAGGTCAGAACGGAAGCTTTTTCATAAGCCGTTGCGTTTCGCAACTGCACGGCGATCCTCGCCAACAGCTCCTTTGTGTTGAAAGGCTTTGTCACATAATCGGCAGCGCCACCGAGCAGCAGATCGACTTTATTCTCTACATCGACCTTTGCGCTCAGTACGATCGCAGGGATCCCCTTGAGCTTCGGAAGAAGCTCCTCGCCGCTCAGACCCGGAAGCATCAGGTCGAGTAGGATAAGGTCGGGCCGTGTGTTTGCAATCGACAAAAGCGCCTCCGTGCCGGAGTATGCGCGCATGGTGTAATAGCCTGCGCGATGCAGCGTTTCTTCCAAAAGGTTCCCGATGGCAGGATCATCGTCGACGATCAAAATGTTTTTCATGGTAGGCTGCCTCACATTCTTGCAAGATCAAATCAAATATATTATAATAGATTTATTCAAATTTTCCAAGAAGGAATTATTTACTGGAGGCGTTTTAATAATGAGAGCGATTCAAAAAAACGGCGGCAGTATCCTCATGTGTGTGCTGGAGATTCTGGTCGGTGTACTGCTGCTCGTGGATCCCACAGGGTTTACCTCCGCCATCATCATTGCGGCAGGGGCCGCGCTGATCCTGTACGGCGCGATCTGTATCGTGCGCTACTTCCGCGCCGAAGCGGCAGAGGGTGCGCTGCGGCAGAACCTGTTTAAGGGCTTGCTTCTGCTGCTTGGCGGTCTGTTCTGTGTGCTGCGGTCAAAATGGTTCGTAGACACCTTTCCCCTGCTGACGATCCTTTACGGCATCGGTCTTCTGATCAGCGGCGTGGGCAAGATCCAGTGGATGGCGGATATGATCCGCTTCGGCAGAAAGCGCTGGTATCTGCCCGCCATCAGTGCCGTGCTTTCCCTGATCTTCGCGACGATTATCCTCTGCTCGCCGACCGCCCTGTGGAGCTTCCTCGGCATCGTCCTGATCGTGGAAGCCGTGTTCGACATTGTCGCCATCGCCCTCGGCGGCAAGCACAAAGGCAGCGACGATGACATCATCGACGTATAATTGCGTAAAAACACCCTCCTCGGTGAAGCGAGGAGGATGTTTTTATCACTTGATGTTCTTTATCTCATCGCCCAGGACGTCCACGATCTCTTTTAAGTGTCCCGTGCGCCGGTCCTTCAGCTTATAGTGCTGCAAAATGCCGTAGCCGGGATACTGGTTGCCCTCAACGATCACCGGCCCATTGACGGAAAACGCCACGTCCCAGCCAATGTAGCGCTCCTGCGGAAGGCGTTTCGCCGCCGCACAGCACAGGTCAAAGGCTTCCCGTACACCGGGGATTACCACGTCCTTGAACGCCGTACCCGTCATCGGATGGGTCTCATAGACGTTTCCGTAGTCATCGATGACGTTGCTGTCGATCCTGCCGTCCTCACCTACGCTGAAATACAGGTCATTGGTACTGCCGATGACGTTGGCCGCGTCTTGATTGATGCGGAAGGCGTTGCGCAGCACCACCACCTCACCGTCTCTCTTGCGCAGGGTGACGACACGGAAGGAGTTGACGACGCAGGGATTGAGCCGGTTGACCGCTTCACACTGGACGATGGCCTCCTCCAGCAGCAGATACCCGTCGGAGATCAGCCCTTCATAGAGGACTTTCTTATCCGCAGACGCTTTCAGGTCGATCTTCTTGACGCCGTGGCCGCCCTCTCCGATGGGCATTTTGGCAAAAACCACCTGTTTCCCGTCCAAAAAGGCGAGAAATTCCTCGAAATCAGCCTCCCGCAGATTGAGATAATCCCGACCAAGGAAGTCCCTGAAATAGCGGTTAAAGACCAGCTTGTCATCCAGAATGACCTTATAGTAATCGTCGTTGAGATAGTGGATGATCTTATAGAATTTCTTCGCCGTGACGAAGGTATCCCGTTCGGCACTGCTCAGGTCGATATAATTACCGCGAAAATAGTCCGTATAGCCCGCGCCGCGCTTGAGCAGAGCGCCGATCATGGACAGGTAGATATAGGGCTTTGACTTCCCGCTGTTTTGGTGGATCAGCTCCACGTGCTTCTTCATGCGGTCGCGGTTGATGGTCTTGAATTTTCTCAGCATCCAGCCTCTGACGGACATATTCGTTTCCTGCTTTCTTTCGTATTATAGCGCGACGGCGATGGCCTCGCGGATATTGCGCACACGCAGCAGCTCCAGACCCTCCGGCGCGTGCAGTTCTCTTACGTTCCTCGGCACCAGGCACTGAGTAAAGCCTAGGCGGCGGATCTCGGAAAGCCGCTGGGAAAGCTGCCCGACTGCGCGGATCTCACCGGTCAGGCCCACCTCTCCGACAGCTGCAAGGCTGTCGGAAACGGGCTTGTCCTGTGCAGCAGATGCCGCCGCAATGACCACCGCCAGGTCTGCCGCAGGCTCGTCCAGCCGCAGACCGCCGACAACGTTCCAGTAGACGTCCGCGTTGGAAAGCCGCAGCCCTCCGCGTTTTTCCAGCACCGCCAGAAGCATGGCGGCGCGGTTATAATCCAGGCCGTTGCCTGATCTGCGTGGTACGGAAAGGGTCGTCGGCGACACCAGTGCCTGGATTTCTGCCAAAACCGGCCGGGTGCCCTCCATCACGCAGGCAACACAGGTGCCCGGCGTATTGAGGGGCCGTCCCGCCAGCAGCATTTCCGAGGGATTGGGCACCTGACACAGGCCGTCGTCACGCATTTCAAAGACGCCGATCTCATTGGTGGAGCCGAAACGGTTTTTCGCCGCCCGCAGGAGACGGTAAGAGGTGTGGCTCTCGCCCTCAAAATAGAGGACGCAGTCCACCATATGCTCCAAGACCTTCGGCCCGGCAATGGCCCCCTCCTTGTTGATATGGCCCACCAAAAAGACGGTGACGCCGCTGCTCTTGCAGTATTGCATCAGCCGCATGGTGCAGTCGCGCACCTGGGTCACGCTGCCGGGAGAGGCGGGCTTGTCCTCGGAGAAAAGGGTCTGCACCGAATCCGTGATCAGGAGGTCGGGCTTGAGGCGTTCCGCTGCGGCAAGAATTTCATTCAGATTCGTCTCGCACAGGAGAAACAGGCCGTCGCCCTGAACGCCCAGCCGCTGGGCACGGAGCTTGAGCTGCTGTTCGCTCTCCTCTCCCGAGACGTAGAGCACCGTCTGCTCCCGCAGGATATGCTCGCAGATCTGCAGCAGCAGCGTGGATTTGCCGATCCCCGGCGCGCCGGAGACCAGCACCAGAGAACCCTTGACCGCGCCTCCACCCAAAACACGGTCCAACTCAGACATACCGGTGGTGAAGCGCAGAGTCTCATCCGTGGTCACCTCAGACAG
This sequence comes from uncultured Clostridia bacterium, assembly GCA_946006895.1. Classification (GTDB taxonomy): domain Bacteria; phylum Bacillota; class Clostridia; order Oscillospirales; family Oscillospiraceae; genus JAZOXB01. Next base: position 7,775 of record CAMFZO010000029.1, read on the forward strand.
GCGCTTGGCCACGGCGGCGCGCCGCGCCGCAGAAACACCGGCTGTCTTGGCAGCAGGCGTCGGCGTGTATTCCTCCAAGGTATTCCACTGCCCGCAGGCAGGACAGCGCCCGGCCCACTTGGGCGTCTCGTTGCCGCAGTTGGAGCAGAGAAAGACGGTTTTAGACTTCATTGGTTTCCTCCAGATATTGCAGCACGCTGCAGCCGATGGCAGCGGCCAGCTTCTTTTGATAGGTCGCGTCGCGCAGGAGCCGCTCCTCCTCATAATTGGAGAGGAAGCCGCACTCCACAAGGACAGCGGGACAGGAGACGTGCTCCATCAGATAGATGTCCTTTGCGCTCTTGCATTGGCGGTGGTTGTTGGGATCCACCTGGTCGATCAGCGCCTGCTGTAATTCTTCGGCAAAGTCCTCGCTGCCGTCGGCGTAAAAGACCTGAGCGCCCCGATATTTTGCCTCGGAATAGTGGTTTTGATGGATGCTGACCAGGACGGCATTGGCAGTCTGCTCCACCGTCTGCACGCGGTTTCTGATGTCCGACACCTTTTTCTGTGCGATGGTATCTCCCTCGGTGTAGACGGAAACGTCGGCGGTGCGTATCATTTTGGTCTGGACGCCGAGAAAGTGCAGCAGATCGTTGAGCCGCAGGGAAATTTCCAGGTTGATGCCGCTCTCCTGCACGCCGGAAACGGACAGCGCGCCGCCGTCCTCACCGCCATGACCTGCGTCAATGACGATGACCGGCGCGGAAGTTTGCTCCGTCTGCATCACAGCCACCGCCGTTCCCAAGCGATCCAGCCCCAACGCCCCAAAAACGGCAAACAGGCAGACCATCAGATAAAACATACCGTATTTTTTCAACCAGGACATGGTAACACCCCCGTCCAAGCATATGCCATTCCGGGGTTATTTACTATTTTTATTGTATCATTTTTTCGCGGCCTGTCAACACGAAAAGAATTTTCGCTTGCTCTATAACAGAGTCGTCTGTCCCTGCCAGGCAGAGCAAAACTATACCGGCTTTGTGATGCCCGTGCGGCGCTCCTTGGACAGGCCGCCGGCCAGGACCACATCGGCCCCGACAAACCGCGCCCGCCGCAAAATTCCCTCACCAAAGCGCTCTCTCAGGTCGTCGATGGTGTTGTCGAGCTTTGCCTTGCGCTCATACTGCTCGGCGCTGACGACGGCAAACAGGTCATACTGCCGCATTCCCCGCTCCTCCAGGCGGCTCACATGGACGCCCAACTGCCGCAGCGGCGTCTCCCCGTCCCAGGCCTCGTCAAAGACCCGACAGGCAAAGCGGAACAGCTCCTCCGTGCTGTCAGTGGCATTTGCCAGGGTCATCTGGTGGGAAAAGGTCACAAAATCCTTGGTCCGCAGGCTGACAGCGATGCAGCGGGCGGATTTTTTGTCGCGGCGCATCCGCATCCCCACCGTTTCACACAGGGAAAGCAACACACGGTAGGCCGACGGTGCGTCCGTCACATCTGCGGGCAGGGTCGTCGCGTTGCCATAGCCCTTATTGTCCTCCGGCTGCGGCAGCAGCGTGTCGGAATAGCGTCCGTTGGCGCTGTGCCAGAGGGCCACACCGGGCTTGTGGAGTTTCTGCCGCAAAAGCTCCGGGTCGGCCTTGGCAAGCTGCCCGATGGTGTCGATGCCCAGAAGATGCAGCTTTTTCTCTGTGGCGGGGCCGACCATGAACAGGTCCCGCACCGGCAGCGGCCACAGCTTTTCCTCCATTTCCCAGGGAAAAAGCGTGTGTACCTTATTGGGCTTTTCAAAGTCCCCTGCCATTTTTGCCAGCAGCTTATTGCTGGAGATGCCGATGTTCACCGTAAAGCCCAGCTCGTCATAGATTTTCTGCCGCAGAGCCTCCGCCGCCGCCACAGGAGAGCCGTAAAGTCCCTCCGTGCCGGTCATATCCGCCCAGGCCTCGTCGATGGAATACTGCTCCACCACCGGCGCGACCTGCCGCAAAAGGGCGGTAAAATGCCGAGAGGCCTCCACATAGAGACCGTAATCCGGCGGCACGATGACCAGTCCGGGGCACTTCTGTTTGGCGCGGAATATGGGTTCGCCGGTCTGGACGCCGAATTTCTTCGCCGGCTGACTTTTCGCCAGGATGATCCCCTGCCGGTTATCCTTGTCCCCCGCCACCGCCGATGGAATATCGCGCAGGTCCGTCGTTTCGCCGAGGACGCTCACCCGGTAGGCCGCAGACCAGGACAGAAAGGCAGAGTTGACATCCACATGAAAGATCGTCTTTTCCATCAATACACCACCCGAAACAGCGTCCAGCGGTGGGTCCTGACCGTATATCGCAGCTCAAAGAGCTTTTCTTTCCCCTCCAAATGGGCCTTGCAAAGATATTGGATCGCGTCGATCCCGGCGTACTGGATGGGCTTGGCGCAGACGACCTGCGAAATGGCAACGGTCTGGAGGCAGTTGGCCTCATCCTCCATACGGAACCGCAGCGGCGTAATGCAGCCGTCTGTGGCAAAGACCGAAATAACTTCAATTTGCAGATTCACACCGCTTCCCTCCCCGTTATTTCTTGTCTTTATTATATCAAACGTTTGTTCGATAATCAAGAGGAAATCTGTAGAAATCATTGGCGCAGCAAAAAATTGACGGCGGAATGCCTGTATTTTCGTTTTGGTCGCACCGAAAGCCCAAAAATTCCATAGGATGAGGCAGGAAAGGAGAAATCATTATGAATCGAAACAGCAATCGTCCTCTTATGCCCTCGATGGATCAAGGCCCTGCACCCTTTGTGACCGACATAGAAAAAATGACCCGGCAAAACACCAACTACCGTACAGCTTTATGGACAGGCCAAAAGCTCCAGCTTACACTGATGAGTATCCCGGCAGGAGATGAGATTGGATTGGAAGTGCATCCGGACACCGAACAATTCTTGCGCATCGAAAACGGCAGCGGTATGGTCATGATGGGGCCTTCCGAAAACCGGCTCCATTGCAAGCAGCCCATTTCTGACGGTTGTGCCGTCTTGATTCCCGCCGGGACATGGCATAATATCGTCAACACCGGCACCTGTCCCCTCAAGCTCTATACGATCTATGCCCCACCTCATCATCCCCGCGGAATAGTTCAGTCCACCAAGGCCTGTGCTGACGCACAAGGAACCTGACGCCTCAGCCCGCTGTGCTGCTACGATAGACTGCCCAGGGAGAAACGACGTTTTTCCATCGTGGATAATCCGTAGAAAAGCAGGAATCTCCCTTGCCGAATCGGCAAGGGAGATACTTTTAATAAATACGACTCTTTACAATACTTAAATTGTGGCATTTCTCACTTTTCCTAAAAAATTTTTTAGAAATATAAAAAATTTTTGTTGCAAGAGAGAATAT
>CAMFZO010000030.1 GCA_946006895.1 uncultured Clostridia bacterium
CGCCGTGGTGCGATGCGGTAGGGTATCTCCTTGCCGCAGGCCCGGGAGAAGGCGTGCACCATGTCCAGTACACTGTAACCGGCGCCGCCGGTGAGAAGAACAGCCATAGTCATTTCTCCTTTTTGTTATGGTAAGTGTCAGAACTCCATGGCCAGACGCTGGGCTTCCTCAGGGGATAGCTGCCGCAGTGCGCCGTCGGACACCTGATAAACCCGACGGCACAGGCCGATGACCGTAGGCCGGTGGGTGGTGACGATGCAGGTTTTGTGAGGGTATTGCTGCACCAGATTCCGCAGGATGATGCGTTCGGTCGCCACATCCAAAGCAGAAGTGGCTTCATCCAGCAACAGCACCGGTGCATCCCGCAGCAGCGCCCGGGCAATGGCAATACGCTGCGCCTGGCCTTCCGACAATCCATGGCCATGCTCACCGACTGTGGAGGCTATGCTTTCCGGCATTTTACTGACGAAATCCCATGCGCAGGCAGAGCGAAGTGCCTGCTCTAATTCCTTATCAGTAGCATCCGGCTTGACCATTCGCAGGTTCTCCGCGATAGTGCCGGAAAGCAGCGTGTTGCCCTGCGGCACATAGGAGAAGAAGCGACGCAGTGCGGCGTTCATTTCGATCTCCTGACCACTGCTGGTGCGCAGCAATGCCCGGCCCTCTGATGGGCGGATCAAGCCCAGCAGAAGACGGATCATGGTGGTCTTGCCGCCGCCGGAGGGCCCAATAAGCGCCACGATCTCACCGGGTGCTGCCGTCAGTGTTGCGTGACATAATACCGACCGGGTAGGATCATAGGCAAAATCCACCGCTTCCACTTGCAGGGTGAAGCCTTGAGCGGCGGCACGCTCCAGCGTATCATCGACCGCCTGCGTCGGTTCCGGACGCAGGGCGAACAAATCGCGGATGCGGTGGGCAGAAACGGAGGCATTCAGGAAACTGGGCACCGACCGTACCAGTGAGTTGAAAGCAGAGGTCAGCTTCGTACCCTGAGACAGGAACAGCGTCATGGTACCATATAAAATCTTGCCGGACCACAGCAGATACAGGCAGTAGCAAAAAGCGGCCATCTGCACGGCGGAGCCCAGAATGGACAGCAGCGCCTCCGCCCGAATGCTGAACAGGTTGTAGTCCAGACTTGCCTTGCGGAAGTTCTCCTGCTGCTGCCGCAAGCCTGCGCTGTAGCGGTCAGTGATGCCGAACCCCTTGATAGCATCCAGATTGTGGAAGGTCTCAGTTTCGTAGGCCATCAGTTCGCTGCTGACCTGCCGCAGCTTCTGCTGATGGGAACGCATTCCGCCGATCAGGCGGCGGGAGGTTATCAGTAGGAAGGGGGCACTGGCCAGCGCCAGAAGCGCCATGATCCAGTCGTAGTGCAGGATCACCGCCAGCGTGGCGATAAAGGAGTAGGCTGCCACAATTAAGTCCGGCAGCCAATGGATGGCGTTGCTGGCCACGGAGCCGGTGTCATTAGTCAGCCGATTCAGCAGGTCGCCGCTGGAGAATTGATTCAGTGCCTGCCAGTCGGCATTCAGAAGACGGTCAAAGACCTCTGCCTGAATATCATTGTTGACCCACAGGGAAATCCGGGTGGAGATGCGGGAAGTGACACTACGCAGCAACAACCCGATCAGGGCCGAGAGCAGCATCACCAGAATGACGAACCACAGCTGCGAGCTGTCATAGCCGGTGATGATATCAATGGTATATTTGCTGGCCACCGCCGACACCAGACCCAGCGTGGAACTGATGACGCCCAGTATCGTATAAGACCAAACCGCACGGCGGTAGCGGCGGGTATAGGTCAGAATCCATTTCCAATCGGTGAGGATCTCGGTAAAGGTGCCGTCCCGCCAGCGGCCCAGCAGGATGCCCAACGCCTCGGAGCCCAGCACCTTTTTTACTTTTTTTGTTTCTTCCATGGTACGCTCCTTTTACTTCAGGCTTGCGGGAATCCATCGGGCCAGATGCCGCAGTGTGGGCCGCAAGGGCAGCAGCGTCAGCCACGGCCCGGCGAAAAACCGCCACCAGAAAGCCTCCGGACCGATCCAGGCGCCTTTTCGGCACACCTGTGTTACCACGGCAAAGATCTGCTGAGGAGCGATGGGCTTTTCCACCTGCTGCTGACCGTCGCCGATCAGGGCGTAATTGCCGTCCGGCAGATGGCGCAGGATGCGATGCATGATGTACTGGCCGTTGCACCGCCGGAAAAACACCATGTCACCCCGTTTTGGCGGCGCGGTGACGGCCTCCAGCCGAATCTGATCCCGGCCATGGCGCAGGAAAGGAGACATGCTCTCGCCGGTCACGGTGAGACTGACGCTTTTGCCCTGCGCCAGCAGTTCCTGCACCAGCGGCATATATTCGTCAATGTCAATAATGCGAGGTTCCATGACCGGCTCCCTTCCTTAAGAAGAAACTGCCGAGAATTCCCGGCAGTTTTCCTTTTTATTGATCCCCTTTGGCGGTGGGCTTTCTCTCGCGGCCATAGCCGCCGTAACCATAACCATACCCGTAGCTGCCATAGCCATATCCATAGCCACTGTGAGAACCTCCGCTGATGCCGTTGAGCACACAACCCAACAGAGGCGTGCCTGCCTCATCCAGAAACTGTATGCTGTCCATCACATGAGGGATCTGCACCGCGCCGGCTCCCAGCACGTAGAGGACGCAGTCAACAGCGCGGGCGACGTTTACGCTGTCGGCCAGCAGGCCGCAGGGCGGCGTATCCACAATAATATAATCGACGTCTTTACTCAGCATATCCAGTACCCGGCGCAGCGCCGGTGCGTCCACCTGACATGTATCCGGCGAAGCCTTGTCATCCGCCAGCAGCCACAGGGAACCGGGGTCCTGTTCCAGCAGCATACCGGTGACAGCAGCGGGATCCTTCAGCGACAAGGCATCCTTCAAACCGGCAGAAGCTTTTGTAACGCCCAGCGCCTGCTTAATAGAGGGTTTGCGAAGGTCAGCGTCCACGAGGATTACCTTTGCACCGTTGCGGCTGAGGGACTGGGCCAGGTTGACAGCGATGGTGGTCTTACCCTCGCCGGGCATGGTGCTGGTGATCAGAATGATCTTATGTTTGGTGTCGGCCAGCACCCGCAGCAACTTAATGCGCAGAGAACGGATGCCCTCCTGATAGGAACCGGGAACGTTGGGGTTGTGAATGGACAGCGACTCATTTGCGCTATTTTTCCGCCGCTTGAAGGTAACGGCAGGCAATGCGGCCAGACACTCCTGATTCAGCTTCAACCGAACATCCTCTGTGGTTCGAACCGTGCGGCGCGTGGCAGCATTGGCCAGCAGTAACAGCAATCCCAACGCCAGGCCGATCAGTGCGCCCTTGTAGGCGCTGCGCAGGGGACGGAAGCTGTTATACGGGGAAGACGCCTCCACCGGCTGAGTCAGAAGATCCATGCCGGTACTGCCTACCACATAATCTGCCGCCTGAGGATACACTTCAATGACAGCCTCCAGAATGGCCAATGCGTCCTTGGGATCCGGGCTGGTGACTTTCAGCGTGAACAGATTGGTATCCGGAACCGTGTCGGCAGTGATGGTGCCGTTGATGCTGTCTGTGCCCAGAGCCTGCCGCAGCCGGGTATAGAAATAGTCGGACTGCACCAGAAAGGGGAAGGTTTTGCTCAGCTGTTCAGCCGTGGATTTGTCATAATAACTGGAACTGCCGGAAATGTCCGAGGTGCTGCTGGAATTGACCCGAATGGTAAAAGTTACCTCACTGGCATACATGGGGGTATAGGCCCGCCAGCTTCGCAGCAGCCACAGACCACCCACCACCAGCATCAGCGCCAGAGGGATCCAATACATCCGGCGCAGAACCGACCAGAATTCATGCAGCAGTCGGGAGAGGTCGATATAGCTCTCGTCCTGACGGTCAAGCTTCTGTTCGTCCATGTGTGTCCTCCCCCGTTTTGTGATGGTGCTTTTTTTCTTTCGCGTAACCGCCATAGGCTCCGTAGCCATAGCCGTATTTATGCCCATAGCCATATCCATAGCCGTAACCGTAGCCATATCCGTAGCTATGTCCGGCAGAGGGCAGGGACAGATGACGCACGTCGTTGAATACGCAGCCAAGGAAATGGGCGGCGCACCGGTTCAGTGTGTCTATCGCGTCATTAATACGCGGAGCGCTTACGCAATCCTGCCGAACCACCAGCAGGGAAAGATCTGCCTCCTCTGCCAGCGTCTCCGCGTCAGAGAACATAGCCATGGGCGGTGTATCAATGATAATGAGATCCATTTTCTGACGCATATCTGCCAGCAGCTGGTGCATCTGGGGCGATGACAGCAGCTCAGACGCACCGGTGCAGGCACGAATGGAGAAAATGGCATAAAGCTGTTCTTTTTCCAGATACTCAGTCTGCATGGGCTGGGAACCGGCCAGCATGCGGGATAACTCCTGGGCGTCTTCTCGGTCAAAAAGCTTGTACTGGGAGGCCTTATGCAGGTCTGCGTCCATCAACAGCACGTTTTTCCCCTGGCGGGCCAGAGACAACGCCAGATTGGCGGCCACAGTGGACTTACCCTCATTCTCTGCTACGCTCGTCACCAGAACCACTTTCCCGTTGTTGCGCTGGGCGGAATGGGTCACCTTGGAAGCCAGCTTTTCAATCTCTTCTGTGAAGTAGAAACCGGTGGTCGGCATAGTGATCAATAAGCCCTTCTTGCTGCGCTTCAATCGGGAACGCAGGGTCTTGTATTTTTCCTCGTGATGGATGGTGGCAAACAGCCGGGCATCCACTTTATGGCGCATGGCGTCAGTGGTCTGCACGGTATCCGACAGTACTGCCATAACCAGCAAAGCCAGCACCATGCCTGCCGCGCCGATGAGAAAGGCGCGCGTGGCCGCACTGCCCAAATGCAGGGGGTTGGAGGGAGAACGGGGTACAGAGGGCGCATCCAGCTCACGCAGCACCACGTTCTGAAACACATGCTGGGACACCGTATCATAGTTATCCAGCCAGAATCGCAGTGTACGGAACGCTGAGATCGGATCCTCCGCCGTGACCGTCAGCTGCAGGATGTTGGTCTCCGGCACCACAGAGGCCTTCAATTTCCCGGAAAGCCGCTCGCTGTCGGGACGATCCGCAGACAGATCCCGGAACACCTCGCTGCCGAAAAGCCCGGTAAAGGTATTGGCAATTTCAGAGGTGGTGGTGAGGTTGGAATACAACGCAGAGTAGCTGGCGTTTTTCACGTTGACCGCCACAGTGGCGGAGGCGGAATATTGAGGCTTGTAAGATATCTGCATAATGGCTGCTGTCAGCAGCGCCGCAATCAGACCCACCGCGAGGATAGAGGGAAGCTCCCTCAGGACGCGGCGAATCAGGCAGACAGGGCTGAGATCAGCCCATCGGATTGTTGTTTCTCTTTCCATCGCTATCCTCATTCCACGATCACATACAAGGTCGTGGTGCCCGTCAGCTCCATACTGTTAATGCAGGAATACGTCACTTGATTGACGCCCGGATGCAGGCCTCCATCCGGCACAGAGGCGGTCACATTATCGGTCTCGCCGCCCATCACGCTGTCTACATATGCGCTGGCGTCAAACTCTGCGCCCTGCTTCTGATAGACCAGATATTGCTTGAGCTTAATTTCCGGCGCGCCGCGATCACTGTCACGAACTACCACATCCAATGTAAGGGTAGAGGTATCACCCAAACTGTTGGTTACTTCCATAGTGATAGGGAATGTTCCTGCATAGCTTGTGGACAGAGAGCTGGCGTTGATTTTGATACGATCCGTCAGGGAGCCATCGATCATATCCGTGGCGCCCAACCGGTCGCGCACCTGAAGATTCTCGCCCATGTCATAGATCAGCGGAAGGCTCAGGGAGAAACGGGGCGGGACATAGTCCGTGTAGATCACCGTGCGGGAGCAGGAGGCCACATGGTGATCCCTGTCCGCCACTGCGTAGGTGACGGTTACTTTTCCGGCCGTGCCGGTACCGGTGATCTGCTCCACCACAATGGAGTCCGTCAGGTCGCCGTCTTTGCCGTCGCTTGCGGTAACACCCTGCAAAAGAGCATCACTGCCGTCTTTGGCGCTGACGCGCAACTCCTGCTGAGGACACTCGATGACAGGAAGAGTGTGGTCCTTGTTTAACAGGCGCACACCGCTGGAAACAACCAGCAGTACAAGAGAGAACGCCAGCAACACGAAAATAGTGATGTGCAGTCGCTTCATAACACACCTCAGGGTTTCAGAATTGGGCCATGGCCGGATAGATTGTGCCGCCGGTCAGAATGGCAGCTGGGTTATCGTGCAGCAGCAGCTGCGCCGTTTCCATCGAAACGGCGTCCGCCACATGCTCATATATGTAGCTGAGGCGGGGTGTCCGGCGATAGGGACTGTGGGCATCGCTGCCAATCAGATGTAGGCAGCCGCAGTCCAGACACCAGTGGGCCGTTTTGGCAGCACGCCGCCCGAACATACCGAAAAAGCTGCCTTTATTCAGCTGCAGTACATAGCCGTCATTGGCCCAGCGGAGCAGATGACGGGGCTCATCCTGAATGAAATAGTATCGCTCCGGATGGGCTACCACCGGAATCAGGTCACGCCGGCGAATTTGGCGCAGGGTGTCATCCGCGAACCATGCCGCCTCACCAAATGCGAACTCCACCAGCAGATACCGGCTGCCGCCCAGCGTCAACAGCGAGCCATTGTCCCATAACCGCGGCAGCTCCGGAGTGACAAAGACCTCCATGCCGCGGTGCGGGGTCAGAGGAACGTCCGACTGCCGCAGTAACTGTTCAAATTGGAGGAACCGCTGCTCCAGCCGGCGGTCGTTGAAGTTGTCGAATTGCTCCGGTACATTGCAGTGGGGCGTCAGCACAACGTCGGTTACACCGCTCTCCACCGCAACTTGAGCCATCAAAAGGGCTTCCTCCTCGGTGACCGCGCCGTCGTCCACGCCGGGCAGCATGTGGCAATGCAGGTCGATCATACGACTTCCTTTCGCTCCATGGCATGGATGGCCGCGTTGTTGACCTCCTCCGGCGTGCGGAAGGTGGGAACCAGAGTACGCAGACATGATACCACACGCTGAGCGTCGTTGCTGTCCGCGGCAGATCGCAGCTGTTCCAACTGCCAGTGGAGCTCGCTGGCGGCCACCACGGGACGTTCTTCCACAAAGATCTTGGCGTTTTCGGTCTGACGCAGGTTCTTGTCAGAGGTCAGCAGCTCTTCATATAGCTTCTCACCGGGCCGCAGACCGATTTCACGAATCTCAATGTCCACATAGGGCGTAAAGCCCGACAGGCGGATCATTTTTTCTGCCAAATCCAGGATATGTACCGGCTCTCCCATGTCCAGCACGAATACCTCGCCGTTGTGGGCAAATGAACCGGCTTCCAACACCAGATGAACAGCCTCGGAGATGGTCATAAAATAGCGCACGATGCGCTTGTCGGTTACGGTTACAGGGCCACCATGGGCGAGCTGCTTTTTGAACAGGGGAATCACGGAGCCGCTGGAGCCCAGCACGTTGCCGAACCGGACAAGAGCGAACTCAGTGTCGCCTTCCTGACGCAGACCCTGCAGCACCTGTTCGCACAGGTACTTTGTGGCACCCATTACGTTGGTGGGGTTCACTGCCTTGTCCGTCGAGATCAGCACAAATTTTTCAACACTGTATTCCCGGGCAGTCAGGGCTGCGTTGTAAGTGCCAAACACATTGTTTTTCACTGCTTCGGCAGGACTGCCTTCCATCAGAGGCACATGCTTATGGGCCGCTGCGTGGAAAACGATCTGGGGCCGATAGGTATCGAAGATCTGCTCCAGCCGCTTCTTATCCCGAACGGAAGCAATCTCCACGTTCATGGTCAGGAAGGAACCGTACTTATACTGCAGGTCATTCTGCAATTCATAGGTGGTGTTTTCTGCGATGTCTACGATCACCAGCCGTTTGGGATGATACTCGGCAATCTGACGGCACAGCTCAGAGCCGATGGAGCCACCGCCACCTGTCACCAGCACCGTTTTATCACGGATAAAGTCGGCAATTCGGGGATTATCCAGATGCACCGGCTGACGGCCCAGCAGATCTTCAATTTCCACCTCGCGGACGGCGGGCGTATAGCGGCCGCCATGCTGTTGATTGATAGCCGTTACCGGGTCGCCCAGGACATGAACCCGGCGTCCGGTGGCGGCACACAGTTCCAGAATCTCCCGCCGCCGCTCCGGCGTCGGGTTCTGGATGGCCATGATCACGTCTGTTACCGGTGTATCGGCCAGAATCTCGCTGATCTGACTGATAGGACCCAGTACCGGAACACCATGGATACGCTTGTACCGTTTTTCCTCCGCGTCATCAATAATGCAGTAGGGCTTGAAGCGGCTATAGACGTGGTCGTTCAATTCACTGAGCAGGGCGGCACCTGCGGAGCCACCGCCTATGATAGCAGCATAGGTCTGCCGCGTCTGATTGATACCGGTGACCCGGCGACGATAAATACGGTAGATAAAACGATAGGCCAGCATAATCAGCAACGCCAGCGCCGTTCCGGTCAACGCACCGCTGATCCAGATGGTGCTCATGCCCATCAGCAGGTTGACCGCGGCGTACAGGGCGAAGCCAAGACCCATACCGCTCAACAGTGTCAGATACTCACGACTCTCGGCGTAGCGCCATAGGGTGTTGTAGGTGCGCAGCGCCAATTGAAAAATCAGCACACATACGGTCAGAAGACCGATGTGCATCACCAGGTTGAAAAAGCGGATGTTTCCGGAGGGCAGCTCAGGGAGGAATACAGCAAAGTTGCAGCAGAATATCATGGCCACATCCATCAGAAGTACGATCAACCCACGATAGCGAGACATATTCCAGCATTCTCCTCTCTCAATCAAAAATAGCAATCAGCTAATTTTTTATTATAGCAGTAGATGTGCGGGAAGTCAAACAAATACTGGCGATTATCTTTATATTTAGCGTTTTTTCGACGGGTTTTGAAAATAAGAGAATGACTGCACTTATAGCGAAAAGATGCGAGGCATCAAAAAACTTTTATCTCTTTTCGAAAACAATACTTGCATTTCCGATGGTGGGGTGATATACTGACGTTGATTATAGAAGGTTAAGGAGGGTTTTGCAATGAAAAAGCTTCTTGTTTCCTTATTTATGACTCTTGCGCTGTGCCTGATGTTGGCCGCCAGTGCTTTTGCCGCAGTTAAAAGCCCGGAGCATTCCAACACAGCCGTGGACGATAAGCCCACCTCTCCTCAAACCGGATATGAGATGGGCATTGGCAGCGTTGCTGCGGCGGCTGTACTTTGCGGCGGTATCGCTGTGGCCACAGGGAAAAAGATCCGCGACTGAGGATCCCCGGAAACAACACATGATGAAGAGAGTCCCATAAATGGTGTGCCGTTTATGGGACGTTTTCTTGTCTGAAAAGGAGCTTGCTTCATGAAAAAGCCTGTAAAGATCCTGCTGGGCTGTGTGTCGGCCGTGGCGGTGGTGTTATGCGCACTGTGTATTCTGTTTATTATCCAGTATGTCCGGGGCCAGTCCCTGAATGACCGCTTGGGCGGCGGTTTAACCTCCGCGGTGCTGGCGGATATCACGGTGGATCCCGACAGCGATACCCGCTACATGGAAACTGACATTGACTTTGATGAACTGACTGCCCTTAACGACGAGATCTATGCTTGGATTGAGGTGCCCGGTACCGTCATCAATTACGCCGTGGTGCAAAGCAAGACCGACGATCTGTTTTACAACAATCACGGTGTGGACAAGGCCTATTTCTCCGGCGGCAGCATCTATTCCCAGCGGTACAACAGCACGGACTTTCAGGATAGCATGACGGTGCTCTACGGCCACAACCGCAAGTCCCAGACGATGTTTGCCCAACTGAACAACTTTGCCGATGCGGCGTATTTCGCCGACCATCAGGACATCTACATCTACACGCCGGAGACCGTGTACCGCTATGAGATTTTCGCCGCCTATCCCCATTCCAGCGAGCATCTGCTGCTGTGCTACGATTTCGACGATCCCGATCAGTTTAACGCCTATTTCGCGTCTTTGACCGACAATGTCAATGCGAACTATCGCCGGGAGCTGTTTCCGGAGTTTGGAGATAAGGTGCTGACCCTGTCCACCTGCTATAAGCAGAACCGCATGCAGCGCTATCTGGTGCAGGGCGTGCTGACGGAGCAGTATACCGTTTTGCAAAAGTGAGGGGCCTATGGAAGAACGGAAAAAACGCAAAAAGATGTCATTGCCACTGCTGTTGTTCATCATTCTGATGGCGGCGACGCTGCTGCTGTGCGCTACGGTATTCGGCATCTGGCTCCACGGCCGCAGCGTCCTGCGCAGCAGGACCGTCAAGGCTCCCGCCATTGACCAGAGCGACAATGCCCAACTGGACAGCTATACCATCTATCGGGACGGGAAGTACTACCGCTATAAGACCGGCATGGTGAACCTGCTGCTGATGGGTGTGGACGCTGACGAGAAGTTCAGTCAGCCCCAGGCCTACGGCGGCGACTATCAGGCGGACGTGATCCTTCTGGCGGCGCTGGACACGGTGAACAACCAGATGACGCTGATCTCTGTCTCCCGTGATACCATGTGCGATATCGCCATTCTGGAGGACGACCGGCACCAGCAGGGGGTGGCCCATGCCCAGATTGCCCTGTCCTATGCCTACGGCGACGGCCTGACCGTCAGCTGCGAGCTGTGCCGCGAGGCGGTGTCCACCCTGTTCCACGGCTTGGAGATCGACGGATACGGCGCGTTCTTTCTCGGCGGCGTTGGCAAACTCAATGACGCCTTGGGCGGCGTGACCGTCACCGTGCCGGAGGGCCTGCCCAATATTCCCGCTTTTTACGGTATGACGGCCGGCAGCACCGTCACCCTTACCGGCGATCAGGCACGGGCCTTTATCCAGTGGCGCGAGGAGAACGCCGCCGGCAACGATGGCCGTATGCAGCGGCAGAAGCAGTTCCTGCTGTCCGCCATCTCCCAGATGCGCCAGCAGATCAAGAGCAATCCCGCCAGCGTGCTGCGCCTGTACAACACCGTCAGCGACTATG
>CAMFZO010000031.1 GCA_946006895.1 uncultured Clostridia bacterium
CTCGGAGATGTGTATAAGAGACAGGAAAACGGCGGTGAGGCGATCCTGCCGGATATTGCGGCGGCCATCGGGGAGATTCTGGAGGAAAAGGGCATCGGAAAAGCCGACGTCACCGGCGTGGGCATCGGAGTGCCGGGGCCTGTCAGTGACGACGGGCTGGTCAACCGCTGCGTCAATCTCAACTGGGGCGTTTTCAATCTCCAAGAGGCTCTGGGCCGGCTGACCGGTCTGCGTGTCAAGGCCGGCAACGACGCCAACTGCGCCGCTTTGGGCGAATTCTGGAAGGGCGGCGGCATGGGCTGCCGCAGTGCGATTTTTATTACTTTGGGCACCGGCATCGGCGGCGGCGTCATCATTGACGGACGGCTGCTGGGCGGCGCCCACGGTGTCGGCGGCGAGATCGGCCACATCACCGTCTCCGCCCCGGACAAGGCTCCCTGCACCTGCGGTAAGCGGGGCTGCGTGGAGCAGTATGCCTCGGCCAACGGCATCGTCCGCGTGACGAAGGAGCGTCTGGCCGCCGTTGACACGCCAAGCGTTCTGCGGGAGAAGTCTCCCCTCACCTGCAAGGACGTCTTTGACGCGGCCAAACGCGGCGACACCTTTGCCGCGGGCACCCTGGAGCTGGTGTTTGACTATCTGGGCGAGGCGCTGGCCTCCGCCTGCTGTGTGGCCGACCCGGAGCGCATCATCCTCGGCGGCGGCGTGTCAAAGGCGGGAGACTACCTCCTCGAGGGCGTGGAGCGGCATTTCAAGCTCCATATGTTCCACGCCTGTAAGGGCACCGAATTTTCTCTGGCCACCCTGGGCAACGACGCCGGTATGTACGGCGCCTTCCGCCTGCTGACCCAGGTGTGAGGCCGCTTCCCTTTTGTATTTTTGTAGCATCAGGAGAACGTTATGCAGGATCTGTTTCAACCCAACATGAGTGAAAACGCGGTCAAGGCCATGTCTGCGCTGGCACTGGCCCACATGGGCGACGCGGTGTTTGAGCTGCTGGTGCGCACCCGGCTGTGTCTGGACGGCGGCTGCACCAACCACCGCCTCCACCGGGAAACAGTGGCGCGGGTCTGCGCGTCTGCCCAGGCGGCCTTTGCCGAGAAGCTCCTGCCCCTTTTGACGGAGGAGGAGACGGCCTATTACCGCCGGGGCCGCAATGCCCACCCCCACGGCATCCCCAAAAACGCCACGCCCGGCGAATACTCCCGGGCCACCGGGGTGGAGGCGCTGTTCGGCGCGCTGTACCTGCTGGGGCGGCGGGATCGTGCGGCGGAGCTGTTCGACGCGGTGACGGCCCGGCTCCCGGCTTACCGAACGGAGGGACACCATGCCGTTTGACGCTGTTTTTTTGAGCGCGGTGGTGGAGGAATTGACGCCGGTCCTGACCGGCGAGCGGATCGACAAGATCCAGCAGCCCGCCCGCGACACGGTGCTGCTGCACCTGCGCAGCAGAGGAAAGCTGCTGCTGTCTGCCAACGGCAGCCGTCCGCGCCTCCATCTGACACGCGCCTCCTTTGAAAATCCGGCCCAGCCGCCCATGTTCTGTATGCTCCTGCGCAAGCACCTGTCCGGCGGACGGATTGCCGGCCTTACCCAGCCGGAGGCGGAGCGGAAGCTGGACCTGGCTCTGGACTGCACCGACGAAATGGGCGTCCCCTGCCGGAAGCATCTGATCTTAGAGCTGATGGGCCGCAATTCCAACCTGATTCTGACCGACGGCGACGGGCGCATCATCGACTGTATGCGCCGGGTGGATTTTGAGATGTCCGAGGCGCGGCAGGTCCTTCCGGGGCTATTCTACCGGGAGCCGCCCAAGCAGGACAAGCGTATTCCCTGGCAGACAGGCGAGGCGGAATTACGATCCCTTTTGGAGGCTGTGGACAGCTCCAGGCGGCTGGACGGCTGGCTGCTGGACACCTTCGCCGGCCTCTCGCCGTTGATCTCCCGGGAGCTTTCCTATCGCTTCTGCGGCGAGGTGGAAGCGGATATACTGACCCTCTCCCGGCCTGAGCTGGCGCGGTTTTTGGCCCGGGAACTGGCCATGACAGGGGAAAAGCAGCCGGTGCTGCTCCTGCGCGACGGTGCCGCCAAGGATTTTTCCTACCGGTCCATCGCGCAGTACGGCGACTATATGACATCGCGGCGGTGCGAGAGCTTTTCGGCCCTGCTGGACGAGTTTTACACCCAGCGCGACCGAAACGAACGGATGCGCCAGCGCTCCCAGACCCTGCGCAAAAGCGTCACCACCCTCTATGAGCGGACGCTGCGCAAGCTGGCGGCGCAGAAAAAGGAGCGGGAGGCGACCCTGGACCGGGAGCGTCTGCGCCGCATGGGCGACATCGTGACGGCCAATCTTCACGCAATAGCGCGGGGCCAGACCCTGCTGCGGGCCGTGGACTTCTACGACGCGGAAATGGGCGAGATCGAGATCCCGCTGAAGCCCAACCTCTCCCCCCAGCAGAACGCAGCGAAGTTTTATAAGGACTATGCCAAGGCCAAGCACGCGGAGAAAATCCTGACGGAGCAGATCTCTGTGGGCGAGATCGAGGCGCAGTATTTCGCGGGCGTCCTGGAAGAGTTGGATCGGGCGGAAAATGAGCGGGATTTGAGCGAAATACGAGCGGAATTGGAAGATGGCGGCTATCTTCGCACCGCAGACCGGCAAAAAAAGAAGCAGATGAGGCAGGCTCCCTCCAAACCGCTGGAATTCCGTTCCTCTGACGGCTTCCCGATTTTTGTCGGAAAGAACAATCGGCAGAACGATCAATTATCACTCAAAAGCGCTCATAAAAACGACATCTGGCTTCACATTCAAAAAGCCCATGGTGCCCATGTCATCATCGAATGCGGCGGCGCGGAGGTGCCCGACACCACGGTGACGGAGGCAGCCATGCTGGCAGCCTACTATTCCGAGGCAAAGCAGGGGCAGAACCTGCCGGTGGACGTGACGCCGGTGCGGTTTTTGCGCAAGCCCAACGGTGCCAAGCCCGGCATGGTGGTCTATGACCGCTACCGGACAGTCTATGTCACCCCCGACGAGTCCCTGCCGGAAAGATTAAAAGTATAAGACAGCAAACGGAACAGGCGGTCAGTCAATCACTGAACCGCCTGTTCCGTTTTATGCTGCCCGGGCAGCTCCGCTCCCAAGCGTACTTTTCGCGTTCTTCACGCCGCGCACGTCCCGTCACATGGGATGAATCTTTTCATAAAAAGCATGATAGGGAAAGGCAGACAACCAAAGTCACCCGCCTTGAAAAAGCATACTACGTTTACTCTAAGCTTTCCTCTTCTTCCCAGCCAAAGCCGCCGCCGGGCTCCTCTCCTTCGCCCTTACTGCTCGTGGTAATGTCATCCTCGGGATCAAACTCGAAGATTTTCAACTCGGCCTTCTCATATGTCTTCAAAGCCATTGCAGCTTTCCTCCCGATATAGTATCTATAATTGCAGACAGTGGCAACAATACTTTACTTTTTACTGCCATTTTTTCACTCTTTCTACATTATACACTGCATATTGGGAATGTCAAGCAGGAATCTGGAGCTTTTCCGGATAAGAAAACGAATAATGAAGTGCCCATTTGTTCCGTGCGTGAGCGCATACTCACTTCTTCGCTCTTAGCCCTTAGTTCTTAGCTCAAATAATTCAGTCCTCCGGCGGGAGCTTGTCGTGCTTCTGCTGGTGCATCCAGATATTCATTACCAGGCTGTGAGGCAGCAGCTTCACCAGGCGCACCTGGGCGCGGACGGGGAAGCCGTGGATGGACACGTCCCGTTTGCTCTTGTAGAGGTGCTTCAGGGCCGTCGCCATCACGTCCTTCGGCTGGTAGACCTTATTGAAATAGGTCACTGCGTCGCCGCTGGTCTGCTCGGCGCGGTCAAAAAACTCCGTCTGCACCCAGCCGGGATTGACCGCCATCACGCGGATGCCCCGGGGCCGCAGCTCCCGGTTCAGGGCGCGGCTGTAGCTGAGGACGAAGGCCTTGGTGGAGCCGTAGACGTTGAGATAGGGCACCGGCTGGAAGGCAGACAGGGAATCCAGATTGAGGATCCTCGCGCCCCGCTTCATGTAGGGCAGGGTCAGCTCCGTCATGGCCACAAGGGCCTTGCAGTTCAGGTCGATCATGTTGAGGGAATCTTCCAGGGGGATCTGGTCGTAGCGGCCGAATTTTCCGAAGCCGGAAATGTTGGCAAGGAGGGCCACATCCGGTTTTGCCGCCTCCAGCAGGCCGCGATAGTGCTCCAGAGAGGCGCTGTCCGTCAGATCCAGGCTGATGGGCCGCACCGGGAACGGGACAAGCTCCTTCAATTCCTCCAGACGCTCGGCGCGGCGGGCGATGACCCACAGCTCGTCGAAGGTCTCCCACCGGGGAAGCTGGAGGACAAATTCCCGTCCCATGCCGGAGCTGGCGCCGGTCACAATGGCGATTTTCATTGGGATTCCACCTTTCCTATGTTGTTAAACTCATGACAGGTAAATAGGATCACCTGGCGGTTTTCTGCCTCCCGGGTCAGCAGTTCCGCGGCGGACCGGGCGCGCTCGTCATCGAAGTTCACCAGAGCATCGTCCAGCACCAGCGGCGCGTCCTGCGGCAGCAGGCGGCGCACCATGGCAAGGCGCAGGGCCAGATACATCTGATCCGCCGTACCGCAGCTCATGGCGGCGGCGGCGCGCATGACCGTGCCGTCCTCCGCCCGCACCGACAGGCGCATATCCGGCTCCAGCAGTACCCGGGGATACCTGCCGCCGGTCAGTTGGGCAAGCAGCTCCCCTGCCTCGGCGGTGATCTGCGGAGAAAACCGCGAACGCAGCGTCTCATCGGCGCTTTTCAGGGCCGCCATAGCCAGGTCGATGGCTTCGCTCTGCTCCCGGACAGCGGTGATGGCCTCATTGCAGCGCTCCAACGCCGCCGTCAGCGCCACCGCGTCGCCCTTGGCGGAAATGGCCCCCTCCATGGCGGCAAGGCGGGTGGTGCAGCCCTCCAGCGTCTGGACGGCGGTGCGGTGCTCATAGCGGAGCTTCGCCTCGTCCCAGGTCAGGGCCTCCGGGTCCTCCGGGGCCGACGCCCCATCGCCGAGGATCAGCCGCAGGGACTCCCGCTGCTGGCGCAGAGCATCCAAAGCGCGGCGCTCCGCCGAAAAACGGCTGTGGGCGCGCAGGGCAGCAGCCAGCGCCTCCCGGCAGTCAGCGGCGCTGGCGCAGTCGGGGGCAAAGGCGGAAACCTCGGAGATCAGCGCGTTGAGGCGTTTCTCGAGCTCACGGACGGCCTCCTGCAAGACGGTCTTGTGGGCGGCAATCTCGTCCCGGCAGCGCCGGTCCTCCTGTAATGCTTTGTCGTATTCCTCCGCCAAGCGGGGCAGCTCCGCGCAGTCCGTCACGCCGTAGCGCAGGGGGATCAGCTCCGCCTGATGCCGCCGCTCCTGGGCGGCAAGAGACCGTTTCCGCAAAACCGGCAGACAGATCAAAAGCGACAGCACACCGGCGGCGGCAAGCACCGCGCCGACGGTCAGCAGCACCGGCAGCGTCCAGAGCCAGCCGCACACGGCCAGTCCCGCCCCCAGCGCAAGGGCCGCGCCCGACAGCACCGGCAGGGTTTTTTTCGGCGCCTGCGCATTGCGCAGGCGTTCATATTCCTCGCAGTCGGCGGCGGCGCGCTCCCGGGCCTGCCGTCCGTCCAGCCCCGCAAAATAGGGAGGGGCCGTGATCCCGGCAGTCTCCGACGGCGCAAAGGCCGCCTCCATTTTCGCCGTGTTCAGGTCGTTTTCCGCCTGCTCCAGACGGCGCTGCAGCCGGTGCAGATCCTCCTCGCCAGGCAGGCGCGCCACCGTCTGTTCCAGGCGCGCACATAGCTGCTCCTGTTCCGACAGACGCTGCTCCAGCTCCGCAAGGCCCGCCTGCTTTTGGGCCTCCCGCGCCCGTTCCAGACGCTTGAGGCGCTGTCCGGCAGTCTTGACTGCTTCCTCCGCTGCCTCTTTTTTCGCCGTCAGAGCCATGGCCTGCTCCTGCATGGCGTAGATCTCCTGCAGCTCCCGCCGCAGAGCTTCCGCCTCCTGGGTCAGGCGGGGCAGCTTTCCGGCCCGTCCGGTCAGGCGGTTTTTCCGCTCCCTCAGAGCCTTTTCCAGCTCAGAATAGGACTTTGCCCCCTCCTCGCCGGTGGTGACCAGGGCGCCCAGGCGTTTTTCCAGCGCAGTGTCGGCACCGACAAACATCCCCGACTGGCGGATGAAGGCCGTCCGCTCAAAGACCGAACGCTCCACGCCGCACAGCACAAGGCCGCAGTTTTCCCCCGTCAGCTCCGGCACGGGCACGCCGCTCTCCGTCTCATAGGCGCGGAAAGCGCCCATGGGGACGCGGCGGTCCGTGGTGCGTTCGATGATGATATTTTTTCCGTTCCACTCCAGCTCCACAGCGCCCTCCATAGCGCTCCCGTCCCAGGGCTTGTAGCGCTCCTTCGCCGGCAGGCCGTGGTTCTGCACACTGGCCCGCTCGGAGGTGTCGATGCCGTAGAGCATGGCCAGAAGAAAGGCGCTCCAGGTGGATTTTCCCGCCTCGTTGGGCAGGCAGAGAAGATTCATGCCCCCGTGAAGCTCCAATGTCTCATGGAGCTTTCCGAAGGAGGCGCGCATTTTTTTGATGATCACAGCGACGCCTCCCTTCCGTCCATCAGGGCCGTCACCAGTTGGGCGGCAAGGACGATCTTCCGCCGCTCCTCCTCGCCGGAGCGGTCATAGCGCTCCTTGAGGTTGCGCAGGAATTGTCCCCGCAGGGTGTCGCTGCCGCAGGCCGCCCACAGCTCCTGCTTGGGAACGGTGGCGTCGCGCAGGGAAAGACTGTAGCAGCTTCCGCGCAGCGCCTCTTCAAGGGCGGACAGGTCGATGCTCTCCGCCTCGCCGGTGAGAATAACGCGGAGGCAGTCCTGTGCCGCGCTCTCCGGCAGGGCCTCCCGGACAGAACGCTGGGGGTCGTCTCCCGCCGGAACCTTCAAAATCTCATATTTTCGGGTCAGGACAGGGACAAATTCGGCGCGGCAGGCACCTTTTTCCGCCTCCACCCGTAAAACGCCCTTCTGCCCGCACTCGTCAAAGCCACGGCCCATCAGGCAGCCGGGCCAGGCACAGAGGGTCCGGCCAAACTGCCGCGCCTGCCCCAGGTGGACATGGCCCAGAGCCAGATAATCCAGACCGGAGCTTTCGATCTGGTCAGGCGCGACGGCGTTGTAGACGGAATTTGCCTGCAGCTCACCGTGGAGCACCATCAGGTTCAGGGTCTCCGGGTCGGCAACGCGGAAGCTTTCCAGCAACGGCGGCATTTCCCTTGCGGTGAAAGCCGCGCCGTAGACATCGCAGTGCAGACGCTCCAAATGAATCCGCTCGATGGTCGGTTTGGTAAAAATATGGACATTTTCGCCCCAGTTCTCCGCCAGATAGGGCGAACCGCCGCTGACAAAATCGTGGTTGCCGGGAGCGATGAAGATCTCCGCCTTCACGGCGGCAAAAAACCGCTTCAGGGCATCCAGGGTGTCGCGGTAAATGTGGGCGCTGTCAAAGAGATCCCCCGCCAGAAGAACCAGGTCGCAGCCCTCGCAGAGCGCTGTAAGCTGCTCCAGCGCCGAACGCTGCTCCTGACGGCGCTGGGCCGCCTGTTCGGCAGACAGGGCGGAAAAGGCGGAATCCAGGTGGAAGTCCGCCCCGTGAAGGATTTTAACCATGGATCGCCACCCTTTCCACGGCGGTGCAGCGGCCGCTGACGGCATCGACGGTGAAGATACAGCCGTTTAGCTGACAGGCACCGGGGGCAGGCTCATAGCGGCCCGTCAGGTCGCCCCGGAATTTTTTCACCGACAGCTCCGGCCGGATGCCGAGAACGCTGTCCCGGGGGCCGGTCATGCCCAGGTCCGTCAGATAGCCCGTGCCGCCGGGCAGAAGGCGCTCATCGGCGGTCTGCACATGGGTGTGGGTACCCCAGACGGCGCTGACACGGCCGTCGAGCATCCAGCCCATGGCCAACTTTTCCGAGGTAGCCTCGGCGTGAAGCTCCACAAAAATCAGCCGGGTCCGGATGTTTTTCAAAATTCTTTCCACCTGCAAAAAGGGATTGTCCGGCGTGTAATCCATGCCGCAGCGACCGATGAGGTCGATGACCGCCACGTCGCCCAGGGACGTCTCAAATACACCCCAGCCACGTCCCGGCTGCTGGGGCGGCAGATTAGCCGGACGCAGCACACGGCGGTGATCCTCCAAATAGGGGACCAGCTCCCGACGGCCCCAGGTGTGGTTGCCCATGGTAATGACGTCGGCGCCGGCGTCGAAGATCTCCTCCGCCTGACGGGGCGTCATGCCCAGAACGGAGGCATTTTCGCCGTTGACGACGCAAAAGTCAATCTGATGCTCCCGTTTCAGGCCCCGCAGGCGCTGCTTCAGATAGTTCAGGCCGCTGTCGGCGACCACGTCGCCCACGGCCAACAGCTTCAGTTCCATTCGCATCTTCCTCCCATATGACTTTATTATACCGAAAAATCCGGGATTTCACAAGGGCGGTCCCACCTTTTTTCGACACGGGACGTGCAAATTGCCTATTTCCCACGTATTTCCCAAGATGTTGTGGCTTTAAGGAAAAATAACCGCAATTTCTTGTGGTTGAGGGCCGTCCTTTCGCGGAATTTCGCAGGGGTTTTGCGTAAAATATGAGTGGGGAAAATGTACAAAGGAGGAGGAGACGATGCGAAAAAGCCGAGGTCTGCTGGACAGCGGACGAATCCTTTACCTGCCCATCCGCCAGATCCGCCCGAATCCGTCACAGCCGCGGAAAATTTTCGACCCGGAGGGCCTGCGGGAGCTGGCAGCCAGCATTGAGCAGTATGGGATATTGCAGCCGCTGACGGTGCGGCGGCGTATGGGGGAGTATGAACTGGTGGCGGGAGAGCGCCGTCTGCGGGCGGCAAAGCTGGCCGGATGTACGGAGGTGCCCTGCATTTTGCTGACGGTGGACGCGGAGCAGTCGGGCATGGTGGCGCTGGTGGAGAATCTGCAGCGGCGGGACCTGGATTACATCGAGGAGGCGGAGGGGCTGTCGCGGCTGATGCACCTGTACGGCCTGAATCAGGAGCAGGCGGCGCTGCGTGTGGGGAAGAGCCAAAGCGCCGTGGCCAACAAGCTGCGGCTCCTGCGTCTGAGCCCCAAGGTGCTGGAACAGCTTCGGCAGAATCATCTTTCCGAGCGCCACGCCCGCGCTCTGCTGAAGCTGCAGACCGAGGAGGAGCGGCTGGAGGTGCTGGACGCGGTGGTGAAGCAGCAGCTCAATGTGGCGAAAACTGAGGCCTACATCGACGCTTATCTGGATAAACAGCGGGCAAAGGAGCCGAAACGCGGGATGCGCAAGCTCATCGTGCGGGACGTCCGGCTGTTTCTCAACAGCGTCAATCATTCTCTGGAGCTGGTGCGCGGCGCAGGTCTGGAGGTCCAGAGCCGTCAGGAGGAGACGGAAAACGAGATCGTTCTGACCATCCGCCTGCCCAAGCGCGCCGGGTAGCGGAACCGGCGGAACGTGCCATAATGCTTGCAGGGCAGAGCCGAAACTCCGCCCTGCAAGGAAGCAATCAGGACAGCAGGCTGTTGACCAGCGACCACATTTCGCTCCGGGAGGTCACGTCCCTGGTCCTGCGGATGACGGCTTCCATCCGCCTGCCCAAGCGCGCCGGGTAGCGGAACCGGCGGAACGTGCCATAATGCTTGCAGGGCAGAGCCGAAACTCCGCCCTGCAAGGAAGCAATCAGGACAGCAGGCTGTTGACCAGCGACCACATTTCGCTCCGGGAGGTCACGTCCCTGGTCCTGCGGATGACGGCTTCCTTTTCCGCCGTGGTCATAGCCTCAAAGCGCTGCATGGCCGCTTCATTCTGATACTGATTCTTGATGAAAAAGTTTAATCAAGAATCAGTATCAGAGGGAGGCTTTCCGCTGCGGCGGGGCTCAGCATAGCGAATGCTTTTTGGAACCACCAGCCGGGCTGTTGGTTTTCTTTCATCAAAAACGGCACACCGCGCTTTCAAAACGCGGTGTGCCGTTGTCGTTATTCGGCAATTACTTTGCAAATACCTGCTTCAGCTTGGCAAAGCGGGGCAGGCCGTTTTCGTAGCGGAGGGAGGTCTCGCCGCAGATCAGCGGGGCGCAGTAGCGGATGAAATCATCCGTTACGTTGCATCCGTCGGGGGTGATCCACTCCAGCGGCACCTTCTTTTCAAAGTTGGCGACCTTCTCCAGGTCGAAGAGCTGATAGTGGCAGGTGTAGCCGTTGTCGCGGTCGCAGACAAAGCCCACCATCTTGCCGGTCTCGCCGGCGATGGCGGATTCCACGGCAACCTTGCCGGAGTTGAAGGACTCCTCGATGTCGGTGGCGGAGGCGCAGTGTGCGGCGCAGCGCTGGAGCAGGGACAGCTCAATGCCGCGGACCTTCACGCCCAGATCCTTCTTCACCGCCTCGGCCAGACGGGCTGCCAGACCACCCAACTGGGCATGGCCGAAGCCGTCGGTGCCGGAGGTCTTGGCCTCGGAGACGAAGCTGCCGTCGGCGTAGTGGACGCCCTCGGACACGGCAACCAGGCAGTTGCCCTTCTCCTTGTAGACCCGCTCCACATCGGAGAGGAACTGCTCCATGGTGAAGTCCACCTCGGGCAGGTAGATCAGGTCGGGGCCGTCGCCGGTCTGCTTGCACAGGGCAGCGGCTGCGGTGAGCCATCCGGCATGGCGGCCCATACATTCGACGATGGTAACCATGCCCTTGTCATAGACCTTACTGTCGCGGGACACTTCCACGATGGAGGTTGCGATATACTTGGCGGCGGAGGCAAAACCGGGGCAGTGGTCGGTGCCGAAGAGGTCGTTGTCGATGGTCTTGGGAACGCCGAAGACCCGGCACTCATAGCCCACCTGCTTCATATAGCGGCTGATCTTGTTGCAGGTGTCCATGGAATCGTTGCCGCCGTTGTAGAAGAAGTATCTTACAT
>CAMFZO010000032.1 GCA_946006895.1 uncultured Clostridia bacterium
TACACCTAAGCCTTCGTCGGCAGCGTCAGATGTGTATAAGAGACAGCGGATGGACGGCTCACCCAGCTTCAGCGGCACACCGGGAAAGCCCGCGCCGCAGCCTACGTCGATTACGGACTTTCCCCTGAAATCGGCGGCGTTCAGCAGCGTCAGGCAGTCGGCAAAGTGGAGCTTTGCCACAGCCTCCGGTTCGGTGATTGCGGTCAGGTTCATGACCTTATTTTTTTCAAGAAGCGCATTGCCGAAAGCCTCAAACTGCGCCAGCTGTGCCTCTGTCAAAGGAATATTCAGCCGCCCGCATTCGGCGCGTAACGTGTTTTTCATGGATGGTTCTCCGTCACTTTCCCACGCAGAAGCGTTCAAAAATACGGTTGGTAATGTCCTCGCGGACGGTGCGTCCCGTGACCTCGCCAAGGGCCTCCATGGCCTCCTCCACGTCGGTCAGGACGGCGTCGGGGGTCATGCCGCCGGTCAGAGCCTTCTGCCCGTGGACAAGGGCAGCCTCGGCGCGGGTGAGGGCACCGAACTGGCGGGTATTGGTCAGAATGGAGCCGTCACAGCGGATCTCGCCGCCGAAGGTCTCCTCGACAAAGCGGCGCAGGGTGTCCAGATTTTCACCCGTTTGGGCAGAGAGGGTCAGAACGGTGTCAAAGGGCAGTTTCTCGGCGGGAACCACCTGGGGACGGTCGGATTTGTTGATGACCGCCAGACGGTGGGGCGCTGCCTGGGCTACCCGGATGGCCCGCCGGTCCTCCTCGTTCAGTGGCTCAGAGCCGTCACAGACGAAAATGGCCAGTTCCGCTTCCTTTGCGGCGGCCTCAGAACGGGCGACACCCATGGCCTCAATTTTATCACCTGCTTCACGGATGCCCGCTGTGTCCGTCAGCCGCAGAAGGACGGAGCCGAGGCGGACCGGTTCTTCCACCGTGTCGCGGGTGGTTCCGGCAATGTCGGTGACGATGACCCGTTCATAGCCCGCCAGGGCATTGAGGAGGGAGGATTTTCCGGCGTTGGGACGGCCCAGCAGCACCGCCTTGACGCCCTGCTTGAGCTGCCTGCCCCGCTCATAGGTGGAAAGCAGCATCCGCAGCTCGTCAGCGGAGGTTTGCAGCGTCTCCGCCAGCTCCCGCAGGCCGAAATCCTCGATGTCCTCATCGGGATAGTCCAGCACCGCGTGGAAATGGCTGCAAAGGTCCGTCAGACGGTCATAGACCGGCTCGATTCTCTTTTGCAGTACGCCGCTGAGCTGACCTGCCGCGTTGGCAGCGGCATCGGCGCTTTCGGCGTCGATCAGGTCGATCACAGCCTCCGCCTGGGTCAGGCCGAGCTGGCCGTTGAGAAAGGCCCGCTTGGTGAATTCGCCCGGTCCTGCCTGACGGGCACCGGCGGCAAAGAGCGCCTCCAGCCCGGCAGCCAGCATGGCAGGCGAACCGTGGCACTGCAGCTCCACCGTGTCCTCACCGGTATAGCTCCGGGGCGCACGGCAGACCACTGCCATGGCCTGGTCGATGACACGGCCCAGGCGGTCATGGAGGGTGCCGAGAAACAGTCTGCGCGGCGGAAGCTCCGCCAGAGGCTTACCACAGTCCGGCGTAAAGACCTTGTCCGCGATCTGCGCGCAGCCTTCGCCGGAGAGCCGCAGGATGCCGATGGCGCAGGGAACCTTGCCCGTTGCGACAGCTGCGATCACATCACCCATGGAGATAGTCTCCTTTCATCGTTCAATAGGTCAACTGCTCATCAAAAAAGTCCGCCAGCTCCGCCATACGGCCCTTGTCAAAGGGCGACACCATATCCGCCTCTGCCAGCAGATTCAGCAGGGTGTTGTCGGCGGACAGGTGCAGCAGCCGGTTGTAGAGGGTAAGACCGCTCCCGTCTGCCAGCTCTGCCTGGTAGATCTGCAGGGCCGCGTCGTTGGAGAGACAATAGCTGATGACATAGAAGGGCGCGACGAAGAAATGCTGAATGTCGATCCAGCCGGGTGCCAGAATGTCCTCCATGCCCGGCATCCCCATGCCAAATTCCTCGTTACATTCCAGGAAAATGCGGTTGAAGTTCTCGGCGGTCAGCTCGTCGTCGGGCAGCGCATAGACGCGGCTTTCAAAGGCGGCGTAGCAGGCCTGGGAGAGGAAGGTCAGAACGGAGTCGGACAGCTTGTAGCTGCTCAGGGCCTCCCGCTCGCTGTCGGCCAGGTCGCCGTAGCACAGGGTCAGATATTCCAGACCCTGGGAGAAGATCTCGGCGCAGTCGACGGAAGAGGTGGCGTTGCAGTTGACATAGCCATCGACAAAATGGCCGAATTCATGGGCGGTGGTCAGCAGATCCGAGGAAGTGCCGGTGGGTGAGACGTAGAGGAAGGGCGCCTGATAGGCCCAGAGATAGGTCATATAGGAGCCGGGCATTTTGCTGGTGGAGGAGGAAAAATCGTAGAGCTCATAGGCATCCATGTAGTCGTAGGCCGTGGCGATTTCACCGCCGAGGGTGTAGGCGGTCTGCTGCAGCTTGGGCAGAAGCGACTGGGCGCTCAGGGATTCTTCGTAGTAGCTGCCGTAGACGGCGGTATAGTAGTAGGGCGATAGCTCCCTGGCGATGTCTTCAATGTAGTCCTCCACCTGGTCCGGCGTGTAGTCGCGCTGATAATAAAATTCGTAGTTGAAGTCGGCATAACTGTCGTAGTCCAGCTCCCGGGCAATCTCACGGCGGATGCGGATGAGCTTGGCATAGATCTCCGAGAAGATCGGATTGTATTTTTCGTAGTAGGCCCGGTAGACGTTCAGATAAGTACCGTAGTCCATGCTTTCATCCGCCAGCAGCTCATCCACCAGGCACTCCTGTCCCTGCCAGGTGATGGTCATGTCGCTTTGCAGGGACATATACTCCGTCTGCAGGGCGGATTCCTCCTGCATCAGCTCCACGACCCGGTCGTTGGAATAGACCTGGTGCTCGTCGTAGTATGCAAAGAAGCCCTCGCCGAATTCCATCTGCTCCAAACGGTCACGGATGGGGCTGTCGGCCATGGCGGTGTAGCACTTTTCCAGCGCCTGCTCCACCAGAGGCGACTGCTCATCACACCAGCGGTTTTCCTCGTCGTAGAAGCTGTCGTTCAGGTTCAGCGTATAGCGGATGTAGGCCACGGTGGCCATGGTGTTGAACAGAATGTAGTCCTCGTAGACCTCGTCGAAAGCTTTCAGGACCGCGCCGGCATTTTCGCCGTCCTCCACCAGGGCCTGAACGCTGCCGATGGCCTTGCACAGGGCGTCGGTGTCCGGGCGCTCATAGACAATGTCGGCAAAGCGCGCTTCCTCCCGCAGGGCGGCATCGGAGCGCTCATATTCCGTATAGGGCGTGTGGGCCGCGGTGGCTTGCTGGCTTTCCGTGGCGTCGGACGAAGAGAATGGAGGGAACTGATCCAGAAGATCCGAGAATTTGTCTAAAAAGCGGTTTTCCGACGGGAGCGGCGTGCCGGGGTTAAAGTGGAAGGTGCAGCCCTGCAGCAAAAAGCAGAGGGCAAGCAGCAAAGCGAGCAATTTCACTTTTTTCATGGCAGTCTTCCTTTCATGTCGGGCTGCTGCAATACGCGCCCGACCAGTTTCATCAGCTCCGGGTGGCTCTGGGGGCTGCCCACCGCCACGGAGCAGCGGTCGATAAAGCGGAGGGGAGAACCGTCAAGGGCGGTGACGATGCCGCCCGCTTCCTGAATGATCAGCGAGGCGGCTGCATAGTCCCAGGGGCGCAGACAACATTCGACGAATGCGTCCACCCGCCCGGCCGCGACGTAACACAGGTCAAGTCCCGCCGTGCCGCTGCGGCGGAAATCCAGCACTGCGGGAAGCAGCTCCGCCATGAGCTGCGCGGTCAGGGGGATGGTTTGGCGGTAGTAGATGGCGCTGCCGAACATGATGATGCTTTCGCTCAGGGGCAGATCGTTCATGCGGATGGGGCGGCCGTTGAGATACGCCCCGCAGCCCCGCTGGGCGGTAAAAAGCTCGTCGGTGTAGGGCTGGTAGACGGCGCCGTATTCCATTTGACCGTCCAGATAGTAGCCGACGTTGATGGAGCTGTGGCGGGCGCGGCGGATGAAGTTGGTCGTGCCGTCGATGGGATCGACGATGAAATAACCGCGCTTATCGGAAATCTCGAGGACGTCGCCCTCCTCGCCGTAGAAGCCGGCTTCGGGAAAAGCGGCCAGAAGCTCGCGGTACAGGAAATCCTGGACCATGGTGTCGTATTTTGTCACCAGATCGCAGTGGGAGGTCTTCTCCTGCACACTGTCGGAAATATGGTGGGCGCTGAGAACAATCTTTCCCGCCTCACGGACGATCCGGTCAATCTTTTCATACATGGCAAACACCTCTGTTTTCAGCGGATCTCCGGCAGGGCCTGCGCCGGGAAATCCGCGTGATACGGCAAAGCCGCGGGATACCAGCCGGACTGCGGCTGATATGTCATTCTCACTATAACACATTTTTCCCAAAATCACAACACCCATATAACGGCGCTTTCCGGGTCCGGCATTATGAATTTTTTATAAATTTGCCGAAAACGGTAGCAATTTACC
Source organism: uncultured Clostridia bacterium (assembly GCA_946006895.1). Lineage (GTDB taxonomy): Bacteria > Bacillota > Clostridia > Oscillospirales > Oscillospiraceae > JAZOXB01. The sequence continues at coordinate 4,559 of CAMFZO010000032.1, forward strand.
GCCGTTCTATGATATAATATACGCTGCTGATTTATAGCATCGAATTCCCGATCCCGGAAGAAAATCAGAGGTTGGTTTATGCTTGAGCTGCTTTCTCCCGCCGGTTCCCTCGACGCCCTCCGTGCCGCCGTGTGTAACGGAGCCGACGCGGTCTATTTTGGCTCCGAGAACTTCAATGCACGGCGGAGCGCGAAAAACTTCACATTGGACGAGCTGCCGGAGACGGTCCGCTACTGCCATGTGCGGGGCGTCAAGGTCTATCTGACGGTGAACACCCTGGTTTCCGACCGGGAGATGCGGGCTGTGGCCCAGACTGTTGCGGCGGCAGCCCGTGCGGGAGTGGACGCCTTTATCGTCCAGGACTTCGGCGTCGTCTCCCTGTGCCGCCAGATCGCGCCGTCGGTGCCGCTGCACGCCTCCACACAGATGAGTATCCACTCTCTCGAGGGCGTGAAGCAGGCTGCGGCCATGGGGATCACCCGGGTGGTCCTGGCTCGTGAGCTGTCCAAAGAGGATATCGCCTTTATCTGCCGCAACAGCCCGGTGGAGATTGAGGTGTTCGTCCACGGCGCGCTGTGTATGTGCCATTCCGGGCAATGCTATATGTCCTCGGTCATCGGCCGCAGGAGCGGCAACCGGGGCCAGTGCGCCCAACCCTGCCGTCTGCCCTACGGCTTTGACCGGTTTGAAGAAAAATATCCCCTGAGCCTGAAGGACAACTGCCTCATCGACTATCTGCGCCAGCTGGAGGTCATGGGCGTTGCCAGCATCAAGCTGGAGGGACGAATGAAACGGCCGGAATACGTGGCCACCGTGACCAGTGTCTACCGCACGGCACTGGACGAGGGAAAGGTCAGTGTGCAGGGAAGACAGGCGCTGCAGGCCATTTTCTCCCGCCAGGGCTTTACCCAGGGGTATTATGAGGGCAAGATCGGCCCGGAGATGTTCGGCGTCCGCAGCACCAAGGAGGGCAGTGCCGCTTTGCTGCAGGCTGCCCGCGCTTCCTATGAAAATGTGGAGCCGCAGCGGGTGCCTGTGCGGTTTTACGCCATCGTCTCGGCGGGGCAGAAGCTCCAGCTTGCCGCCCAGGACGAGGCGGGCAATGTGGCAAAGGTCCAGGGCGGCGTCCCGGAGCCTGCCCAATACCGGGAGCTGACCCGGGAGGAACTGGAAGCCCGTCTGGCCAAGACCGGCGGAACCCCCTATGTGTGCGCCGGGGCGCGGTGTGTCATTGACCGGGGCCTGAGCGTTTCGGCGGCGGAGATCAACCGGATGCGCCGGGAGGTGCTGGCCCAGCTTTCCGCCCTGCGGGGCAGAAGCGTACCGCCGGAAACCGGTGCCTACACGGAGATCAAAAAGTTTACCGGGACGAAAAAAGCGCCGCTTTTGACGGTCAGTGTCCTCAAGACCTCTCAGATCACCCCGGCGATGATCAAAATGAAGCCGGCGGTGCTCTATGCGCCCATCTCGGAGATCTGCGCCAACCCGGATTTTTACCGACCCCTTTTGAGCCAAATGACGGTGGCGGCAGTGCTGCCCCGCGTGGCTTTCGACAGTGAGGCGGCGGCTCTGACCGCTGACCTGGGCACCCTTACCCGCGTGGGCGTGCGGCGGGTGCTGACGGGCAACCTGGGACAGGTAGCCCTGTTAAAGCAGAAGGGCTTTGAGGTGGCGGGAGATTTCGGACTGAACCTGTTCAACTCCCGCGCCATGAGCTTTGCCAAGGAGATGGGTCTGGTCTCCGCCACGGCATCCTTTGAGATGTCCCTGCCGCAGCTCCGGGATCTGTCCAAGCCCCTGCCGACGGAGCTGCTGGTCTACGGTCGGCTGCCCCTGATGCTGACGGAAAACTGCCTGATGAAAAACCGGGCCGGCGTCTGCTCCTGCCACAGCGGGCAGACCAAGCTCATCGACAGGATCGGGGAGGAATTCCGTGTGGTACGCGACGGCAATACCTGCCGCAGCGTGATCCTGAACGGAAAAAAGCTGTATTTACTGGATAAAAAAGAGGACCTGCGCGCCTTGGGACTTTGGGCGGTGCGCCTGTCCTTCACCACGGAGAACGCGGCGGAGATCGACGGCGTGTTGTCCGCGTGGAGAAGCGGCGCGCCCTTTGACCCGGGCGGCTGCACCCGCGGACTGTATCTGCGGGCAGTGGAATAGTGGAAATACGGGAGAAAACGGAGAGTATTATGAGTGTGATTCTTGCATCGGGCTCACCGAGAAGAAAAGAGCTTCTGGAGCGCATGGGCGTGGATTTCCTGATCCGGACCGCGCCCCACGACGAAACGATGAACCCCTTTGGCGTCCCTGCCGACGAGGTCGCCGCAGTCAGCCTGCGCAAGGCCGAGGCAGTGGCGCCCCATTGCCTGGAGGAGGATATTATCGTGGCGGCGGACACGGTAGTGGTCTGTGACGGCCTGGTGATGGGCAAGCCCCAGTCGGAGGCCAAGGCCTTTTCCATGCTCCGGCGTCTGTCGGGCAGGGAGCATCAGGTCATGACGGGCCTGACGGTCATGTGCGGCGATCAGGCCGAGACCACCACGGTGATCACGACCCTGCGCTTCCGCCAGTTGTCTGACGAGGAGATCCTGGCCTATATTGCCACCGGTGAGTCCATGGACAAAGCCGGTGCTTACGGCATCCAGGGCCTTGCGGCTATGTTCGTTGTCGGGATCGACGGAGATTACTATAATGTGATGGGATTGCCCGTCTGCACCCTGACGACCATGCTGCGCAAGCAGGGCGTCAAGCTGCTGGGCTGTTAGAGGTGAACTGATTTGAAAGGACGTACAAGTGCCCGCGTCAAGGTGATTTTGGTCGTGGCGCTGATTTTGGCGGTGGTGACTGCCATCACCTCGGCGCTCTTCGGCGTCACCTGGGCCGAACGCGCCGTGCAGACGGTGCTGACGCCTATCCGCAGCGGCTTCAGCTCCTTGACGCGGCAGATCGAGCGGTACTACGACTATATTTTCGGCTATGAGGCGCTGGAAGCGAAGAACGAATACCTCCAGCAGCGCATCAATGAAATCGAAAACAGCGAGCGCAATGCTGCGGCACTGGAACGCGAAAACGAGCGTCTCCGGGAGCTGCTGGAGCTGAGCAAGCAGAATGAGGATTATCAATTCTGCGATGCCTATATCATCTCCTGGGATTCCTCCAGCTGGAAAAGCACCTTCACCATCGGCAAGGGCACCAACGCCGGTCTGGAGGTGGGAATGGTCGCTGTGACCAGTCAGGGCCAGGTGGTGGGTCTGCTGACGGAGGTCGGATCCAACTGGTCCACGGTGACGACGATCCTGGACACCTCCCTGGAGATCAGCGCCAGCATCGCTTCCTCCGGCCATACGGGCGTGGTCCAGGGCGCTTATGCCTCCGGCGAGGAGGGCAAGCTGCGCCTCAACTATCTGCCCAGTGAGGCGGTTCTGCGCAATAACGACCAGGTCGTCACCACCGGCTCTGCGGTCTATCCCAAGGATCTGATTCTGGGCTATGTGATTGACGCGGGCTATGACGAGACCGGCGTTGCAAAATACGCCCTGCTGGAGCCTGCGGCGGACTTTGACACCCTGGAGCAGATCTTCGTCATTACACATTTTGCCAGCGAATAACCGGAAAGCGAGGGACGGCCATGCTGGATAAGCTCTATATCACGCCGAGGCAGTGGCTGCATATCCTGCGTTGGACCCTCTATGCCCTGCTGTTTCTGCTTGCCATGATGCTGCAGACCGTGGTCTTCGGCAACCGGACGCTGATGGGCGTCCATCCCCGGTTTGTACCGCTGGTCATCTGCTGCGTGTGCCTGCGGGAAGGGCCTGAGCGGGGTGGACTGTTTGCCCTGCTGACCTCCCTGTTCTGGTGCCTTTCCGGCGCCGATATGGGAAGCGTCAGCCTGCTGCTTCTGACGGTGCTGCCCATCAGCGGAAGCCTGCTGTGCCGCGCTGTGCTGGAAAACCGTTTCCTTTCCAGCCTGCTGATCACGGCGGTGACCCTGCTGGTCGAGCAGTCGGCGATCTTTATCCTCAAGTATTTCTTTGACGCTCTGGCAGGAAGCCTGTATCTGACGGAGCTTCTGCCCTGCGTTCTTGTTTCCCTCCTTGCCCAGCCGTTGATCTATCTGCTGGTCAAGCGCATTGAGAAAGTCGGAGAGCCTTATGAATCAACATAGATTTTCCTTCCGCGCTATGTCGGTGCTTCTGCTTATTGCCCTGATGCTGGGTGTTTTCGGCGTGCGGCTGTTTCAATTGCAGGTGCGCGAGGCGACGGTACGTACCGATTCCGACGTGGATACCTTCACCTATTATACAAGAGTCACGGCGGCTCGCGGTGAGATCCTGGACCGCAACGGCAATATTCTCATCGGCAACCGCGCTGCCTACAACGTCCTGCTGTTTTACGACGTGCTGTTCAGCTCCGATGACCCCAACGAGAATCTGCGCCGTCTGATGCAGCTTTGCTCGGAGTATGACCTGGAGATCATCGACCATCTGCCGGTCACCCGTGAAAAACCCTATGAATATACGACGGACCAGTATTCCTCCGCGTGGAACGGGTATTTCAACACCTTCCTGTCCGAGCGCGACTGGGATCCGGATATCTCGGCGCCTCAGCTCATCCGCCGCCTGCGGGACCGCTACAATATCCCGGACACCTGGACCGAGGAGGAGGCCCGTACGGTCATCTCCATCCGTTATGAGCTGGATCTGCGCCACTGCACCAACCTGCCCACCTATGAGCTGGTCAACGACATCGACGCACCGGCACTGGCAGCGCTGATGGAGCTGAACATTCCGGGCGTCAACGTGACCACCTCAACGGTCCGCGAATACCACACGGATTACGCGGCCCATATTCTCGGCTACGTTGGAAAGATGGACGCAGAACAGTGGGAATACTACAAGCAGTATGACTACTCCATGGATGCCGAGGTGGGTCAGACCGGCCTGGAAAAGGCCTTTGAGCTGCAGCTTCACGGCACCGACGGCCTGCGGGCGACGACCATCGCCGTCGATGGCACCGTCATTGAGGAGCACTATGTCACCGAGCCGGTAGCGGGCAACAACGTGGAGCTTTCCATCGACCTGGATCTGCAGCGGATCAGCGAGGATGAGCTGGAACGAGCAATCCTGGATCTGCGGGAAAACGGCATCGGCAGCAGCCAGAGCGGCATGGATGCCGAGGGCGGCGCCGTAGTGGTCATGTCGGTCAAGACCGGACAGGTCCTGGCCTGCGCCAGCTATCCCACCTATGACCTTTCCACCTTCTTTGAGGATTACAACGACATTCTGGAGGAGGACTACGACCCCCTCTTTAACCGTGCCCTCATTGCCACCTATCCTCCCGGCTCCATTTTCAAAATGGTCACGACGGTGGCGGCACTGAACAATGAGATCGTCGAGCCGGGCTTTACCGTCGTTGACGAGGGCATCTACACCCGCTTTGCCGACGTGGGCTACTGGCCCCGCTGTATGCTCTGGACCACCCAGCATGCGACCCACGGCAGGCTGGATGTCCGCCAGGCTCTGGCTGTTTCCTGTAACTACTATTTCTATGAGGTCGGCTGGCTCACCGGCATCGACCTGATCGACGAGACCTCCAAGCTCTTTGGTCTGGGCGAGTCAACGGGCATCGAGCTTGACGAAGCGACCGGCCATCGCTCCAACCCGGAGGTCAAGGATGAACTCTACCAGGGCGACTACAGCGTCTGGTACGGCGGCGACCTGGTGGCTACGGCTATCGGCCAGTCGGAAAACCGCTTCACGCCCATGCAGCTTTGCTCCTACACGGCGACCCTGGCCAACCGGGGCACCCGCTACAAGGCGACCTTCCTGAGCCGCGTTCTCTCGTCGGATTACGAGGAGCTGGTCTACGACAATCAGCCCATCATCCTCAACCAGCTTGAGATCAACGACGCTGCCTACAATGCCTATAAAGAGGGCATGGAAATGGCTGCCGACAGCGGTACCTGCGCCGGGGTGTTCGGCAACTATGACATTCAGGTCTGCGCCAAGACCGGCACGGCGGAACACGGTTCCGGCGGCTCCGACAACGCCTCCTATGTCCTCTATGCGCCTGCCGACAACCCCGAGATCGCCATCACTATCTATGTGGAAAAAGGCTCCCAGGGCGGCAATCTGGGTAATATCGCCAAGGCCATCCTGGATAAGTATTTCTCCGAGACCGGCAGTCTTGACACCGTTCCCAGCGAAAACAGAACAGGCTGATAAAACGGGCGACTCTCCGCATGGG
>CAMFZO010000033.1 GCA_946006895.1 uncultured Clostridia bacterium
TAACCACCGTGTCGGCCTTTTCATATTCGGCGGCGGCGATCAGGCCCTCCATGCCCCACAGGACGCGGATATTCTCCCCCGTCAGGGCGTTTTTCAGTTCCTCTGCCGCCGCTTCCGTCGCCATAACCGCCAGCTCCGGGTGAAAGGCGCGGCACTGCTGGGCCATACGCGCAACATTGGAGCCTGCCGTCAGGGCTGCGACCTTGATCTCCGGCATCTGCTCCACGACCTCCAGGGTCTGGCGTCCGATGGAGCCGGTGCTGCCGAGAACAGACAAGTATTTCGTCATATCACTTTACCGCAAAAGGGATGAGCATGACCAGAATCTCCGCGATGGGTGCGCAGATCATGGTGCTGTCGAAACGGTCCAGGATGCCGCCATGGCCGGGGATCAGGTTGCCGTAGTCCTTGATGCCCACCTGGCGCTTGACCACGGAAAGGGTCAGGTCGCCCAGCATGGAGCCAAAGGCCCCCACCAGGCCGTAGATGGCGGCATAGAAGTAGTTCACCTGTGCAAAGCCGAAGCACTTGTTGAGAAGCAGGGTGTAGAGCACCATGCCGAGGATGTTGAAGACCACGCCGCCGATCGCGCCCTCCACAGTCTTTTTCGGGCTGACTACCGGCGCCAGCTTATGCTTTCCGCAGGCTCTGCCCACAAAATAGGCGCCGCTGTCGGCGACCATGGAGATCAGAAATGCAACTAAGATATAAAATTTACCGCCGTCCATGCCCCGCAGACGCACCAGAGCGCCAATGAGGAACGGGTAGACAATGCCGCTGAACAGGGCAGCGCAGACGGAGGTGAACTTCAGCTCCGTGTGTCCGGCCAGAAGCTCACAGAACAGCACCGAGGAATAGACAAACAGGCCGATCAGGGCAGACAGCCACAGGGTGCGGGTGCTGACCACTTGGCAGGCCAGCAGCCACGACCACATTACCACCGCCGCTGACATAAGGGCGGTCTCAGCCACAATGCGCTTGTGCTTGCAGATGCCCGTGCGCCAGAGCATTTCATAGGCACCGATCATGCAGGCAAGGGCGAACAGGACCGCCGTGCCGATGGGTGGCAGGAGCAGCACGATGGCCAGCAGCAGCGGCAGTCCCACCGCGGCGGCTAAAATTCTCACCAGCATTATTTTGCACCTCCAAAGCGGCGGTTGCGCCCGTTATAGGCGGCAATCGCCTTTTCCAGGTCCTTCGGACCGAAATCAGGCCACAGGACATCGGTAAAATAATATTCAGCGTAGGCACTCTGCCATAACAGGAAATTTGACGTGCGCAGCTCTCCGCCGGGACGGATGACCAGCTCCGGGTCGGGAATACCTGCGGAATACATCAGGTCGGAAAACCGCTCCTGGGTCAGTTCCTCGGGGCAGCACTTCCCCTCCACGCAATCCCTGGCGAACTGCTGAGCGGCGCGGACGATCTCCGCTCTGCCGCCGTAGTTCAGGCAGAAATTGACCTGAACGCCGGAGTACTTCTTCGATTCCTCGGCGGCAAGACGGGCCTCCTCCTGCAGTTGGGGAGACAGGCGGCTCAAATCACCGAAAAAGCAGAACCGGACCCGGTTCTTATCCATATCCCGCAGGATTTCCCGCAGGTATTTTTCCAGCAGGTCCATGATGGCGTTGACCTCTTCCGCCGATCGCTTCCAGTTCTCGGTGGAAAAGGTGTAGACCGTCAGATATTTCAGGCCGATGGCCTTGGCGTAGTTGGCGATGGTGCGGAAGGCCTCCGCGCCAACCTTATGACCGGCTTGACGGGGCATACCGCGCTTTTTCGCCCAGCGCCCGTTGCCGTCCATGACGATGGCGATGTGGGTCGGCACGGGGCGGTCTGCGGGCGTTTTTTGTTTCCGAAACAGCATAACGTTTCTCCAAGTATGCGAATGGGCGGCTGAATGCCGCCCCATCCGCAGAATCAAGGAAGCTCTGAATGAATCCGCAAGAGCGGTCAGCGAGAGATTTTGTCACAAATTGAGGCTTGAAAACCGCGGGAATACTTTGTGTATTTCAAGGTTTTCAAACCGAAAAGCTGGGGCAAAAGATCCGCCGAGCGCCGCAGCCGATTTGTTCAGAGATTCCTTAAAGCTCCATGAGCTCCTTTTCCTTGACGCCGCAGGCCTCGTCGACCTTCTTGATATACTTGTCGGTCAGTTCCTGCAGATCTTTTTCGGCCTTTTTCTGGTCATCCTCGGTGATCTCCGAGTCCTTCTTGAGCTTCTTGATGTAGTCCATGGCGTCGCGGCGGACATTGCGGACGGCCACCTTGGCATCCTCGCCGTACTTGCGCACCTGCTTGGCCAGCTCCTTACGGCGTTCCTCTGTCAGTTGGGGAAAAACCAGGCGGATGACTCTGCCGTCATTCTGGGGGTTGATGCCCAGGTCGGAGGCCTGGATAGCCTTTTCGACCTTCTTCAGCAGGCTGCCGTCCCAGGGCTGGATGACCAGCGTGCGGGCATCGGGAGAGGAGATAGTGCCCACCTGGCCGACGGGCGTGTCCACGCCGTAATACTCAACGGTGATGCGGTCCAGGACGCGGGCGTTGGCGCGGCCTGCGCGGATGGCGCCGAAATCCTCCTGCAGGATCTCCAGGGTCTTGTCCATCTTGCGGTTGAATTCTTTGAAGTCGACTGACATATTATTGTTCCTCCTTTACGACTGTTCCGATTTTTTCTCCCATCACCACGCGCAGGATGTTTTCCGGGTCCTTCAGCGCAAAGAGAATGATGGGGATATGATTGTCCATGGAAAGCGAAGTGGCGGTGGAGTCCATGACCATAAGGTGCCTGGACAGTACCTCGTCATAGGTGATCTCGTCAAACTTGACGGCCTCCGGGTTTTTCACCGGGTCGTCAGAATAGACGCCGTCCACGTTTTTTGCCAGCAGGATGGCGTCGGCGTTGATCTCCGCCGCACGCAGCACCGCGCCGGTGTCAGTGGAGAAAAACGGGTTGCCGGTGCCGCAGCCGAAGATGACCACGCGGCCCTTTTCCAGATGGCGGATGGCTCTGCCCCGGATATACGGCTCTGCGATACGGCTCATTTCAATGGCGGTCTGCACCCGCACCTCCACGCCCCGCTGTTCCAGGCTGTCGGCCAGGGCAAGGCAGTTAATGACCGTCGCCAGCATGCCCATATGGTCGGCACGGGTGCGCTCCATGCGGTCGCCACCGTCCTTGATGCCGCGCCAGAAATTGCCGCCGCCGACGACGATGCCGACCTGCACACCAACCTCCGTGCAGCGCTTTACCACATCGCAGACGCTGCCGATCACGTCAAAATCCAGGCCTCTGTGGGCGTCGCCTGCCAAAGCCTCGCCGCTGATCTTCAGCAAAACGCGGCGATATTTCGGCTCGCTCATGGGAAACCACTCCTTTGTATGAATTTGTCCCTTCTATTTTATAATAATTCGGACCAATTGGCAACCAAAATTTCTTAATTTGCAAAATGTTTTCATTCTGCCGGAGTTTTTTGGTAAATTGTACGGATTGCCCGTTGCCAATTTGGAGAAAATGTTATATAATTATGGTCAACATTTCCGAGAGGATGAAAGATATGGAAAACAAAGCTCCCGAGATCAATAATTTTATCGAGGCCTTCATTGAAGAAGACATCGCTGCGGGCGGCCAGTATGAGGGCATGACCGTCCATACCCGCTTCCCGCCGGAGCCAAACGGCTATCTGCACATCGGCCACTGCAAGGCCCTGTGCATCAACTTCGGCACCGCAGAAAAATTCAACGGTCTGTGCAATCTGCGCATGGATGACACCAATCCGGCCAAGGAGGACGCGGAGTACGTCAAGGCGATCCAGGACGACATCCACTGGCTGGGCTTTGACTGGGGTGACCGCTTCTTCTACGGCTCCGATTATTTTGAAAAAGACTACGAATACGCCGTGGAGCTGATCAAAAAGGGTCTGGCCTACGTCTGTGACCTGACACCGGACCAGTTCCGGGAATACCGCGGCGACATCGGCAAGCCCGCCGTCTCCCCCTACCGTGACCGCTCCATCGAGGAAAATCTGGACCTGTTCGAGCGGATGCGCAAGGGCGAATTCCCAGAGGGCTCCAGAACGCTCCGTGCAAAGATCGACCTGGCAAGCAGCAACTTCAACCTCCGCGACCCGGTTATCTACCGCATCCGCCACATCGAGCATCACCGCCAGGGCTCCAAATGGTGCATCTATCCCATGTATGATTTCGCCCATCCCATCCAGGACGCCCTGGAGGGCATCACCCACAGCCTCTGCTCTCTGGAATTTGAGGCCCACCGCCCCCTCTACGACTGGGTGGTGAGCAACGTCTCCATTCCCTATCACAAGCCCCGCCAGATCGAATTTGCCCGTCTGGGCATCGACCACACGGTCATGTCCAAGCGCAAGCTGCGTCTTCTGGTGGAGACAGGCCGGGTCTCCGGCTGGGACGATCCCCGTATGCCGACCCTCTGCGGACTGCGCCGCCGGGGCTACACCTCCCGGTCCATTCGCAATTTCTGTGAGCGCATCGGTGTAGCAAAGGCCGCCTCCACCATCGAATACGGCTTTCTGGAGCACTGTCTCCGGGAGGATCTGAACGAGACAGCGGAGCGCACCATGGCGGTGCTGCACCCGGTCAAGCTGATCATAACCAATTATCCCGCCGGTCAGTCTGAAACCTTTGAGGTGGAGAACAATCCGGTTCATCCCGAGCAGGGCACCCACACCATCACCTTCAGCCGCGAGCTGTGGATCGAGGCGGAGGACTTCCTGGAAGCACCCATTCCCAAGTATAAGCGGATGTATCCGGGCAACGAGGTCCGTCTCAAGGGCGCTTATCTGGTGACCGCCACCGGCTGCAGAAAGGACGAAAACGGCAACATCGTCGAGATCTACGCCGAGTATGACCCGGAATCCCGGGGCGGCAACCCTGCCGACGGCAGGAAGGTCAAGGGCGCGACCATCCACTGGGTGGACGCCGCCAGCGCCGTGGACGCCGAGGTCCGGCTCTATGAGAATCTGTTCTCCGACCCCCAACCCGACGGCCCGGATAAGGATTTCTTAGAGTGTATGAATCCCGACTCTCTGACGGTTCTGCAGGGCTGCAAGGTGGAGGCAGCGTTGGTGGAGGAAGCGAAAAAGTACGACGCTCTGGGCGAAGACCGCAGAGCAAAGACCGCCCCCTGCTACCAGTTCATGCGCGTCGGCTACTTCTGCATGGACAGCCGGGACTGCTCCAAGGATCACCTGGTCTTTAACCGCAGCGTTCTCCTGAAGGACAGCTTCAAGCCTCAGGCATAACCCTCTTCCATACAAATAACCGCACCGCAAGAACAACCGGTTCCTGCGGTGCGGTTTATTCCTTATTGATAATCACAGGGTCGCCGCCAGGACGGCCTTGATGGTGTGCATCCGGTTTTCCGCCTCGTCAAAGACGATAGACTGCTTGCTCTCAAAGACCTCGTCGGTGACCTCCAGAGCGTCAAGATGGAAGCGTTCGCCGATCTGCCTGCCGATGCCGGTGTTGAGGTCGTGGAAGGCAGGCAGGCAGTGCATGAACACCGCGCTTTCTCCCGCGTTTTCCATCACCTTCTTTGTCACCTGATAGGGCAGCATCTTGGAGATGCGCTCCTCCCAGGCCTCCATCGGCTCACCCATGGAGACCCACACGTCGGTGTAGATCACATCGGCGTTTTTCGTCGCCTGCATGGGGTCAGTCTCCAGGGTCACGGAGCCGCCGGTCTGGGCGGCGATCTTCTCGCAGCGGGCCACCAGGTCGGGGTTGGGGAAATAGCCCTCAGGGCCGCAGGCGACAAAGTGGAGGCCCAGCTTGGCGCAGCCGATCATCAGGGAGTTTGCCATGTTGTAGCGGCAGTCGCCCATGAACACCAGCTTTCTGCCCGCCAGGGAGCCGAAACGCTCCCGGATGGTCAGCATATCCGCCAAGATCTGGGTGGGATGGTACTCGTTGGTCAGGCCGTTCCAGACGGGCACGCCGGCATGTTTTGCCAGCTCCTCCACGATCTCCTGGCCGAAGCCGCGGTACTCGATGCCGTCATAGAGTCTGCCCAAAACCCGGGCGGTGTCGGCGATGGACTCCTTTTTGCCGATCTGGGAGCCGGTGGGGTCCAGATAGGTCACGTGCATCCCCAGATCGTAGGCGGCGACCTCAAAGGAGCAGCGGGTGCGGGTCGAGGTCTTTTCAAAAATCAGGGCAATGGACTTGCCCTTGAGGTCATCGTGGGCAATGCCCGCCTTCTTTTTGGCCTTGAGCTCGGCAGCCAGGTCCAGCAGGCCGGTGATCTCCTCGGGGGTGAAGTCCAGCAGGGTCAGAAAATTCTTACCTTTCAGATTCATCATTCTCTCCTATTCCGCCGCACATTCCTTCAGAACGGTCACGGCTTGTTTTAATAAATCCATGGGGATATTCAGGGCGGGAAGCAGGCGGATGTTGTCCTTGGCGATAGTGACCAGGACGCCCTTTTGCAGGGCAAGCTCCGCAAATTCACGGGCGGGCTTCTGGATCTCCAAGCCCAGCATCAGGCCCATGCCGTTGACGGCGGTGATGCCTTCCGCGCCGCGCAGAGCTTCTACGATATAGGCCGAACGCTCCCGCACACCGGCCAGAAGCGCTTCGTCAAGGCGGCTCAGGATATTCACACCGCCGGCACAGCTGACGGGATTGCCGCCAAAGGTGGAGCCATGGTCGCCGGGCTGCAGCACGTCGGCGACCCGCTTGCCCAAAATAGCCGCGCCGATGGGAAGTCCGCCGCCCAGGCCCTTTGCCGTGGTAACCACATCGGGCTGCAGGCCGTAGTTCATATAGCCGTAGAGCTGCCCACTGCGGCCGTTGCCCAGCTGCACCTCGTCGCACATCAGAAGCAGGTCGTGCTCCCCGGCCACCTCACGCAGGGTGTCGGCAAAGTCCTGGCCAATGGGCATAACGCCGCCCTCACCCTGGACGCACTCAAACAGGATCGCGGCGCATTGATTCTGCGTCACCAGTTTTTCCAGCCCAGCCTTGTCGCCCACCTCGGCATAGAGGAAGCCTTCCGGCAGGGGGCGGTAGTCCCGGTGGTACTTTTCCTGGCCTGTCGCCGCCAGAGTGGCAAGGGTTCGTCCGTGGAAGCTCTTTTTCAGCGTGACGATATTGTAATACTCCGCGCCCTTGTGCTCCGCAGCCCATTTGCGCGCCACCTTGATGGCGCACTCGTTGGACTCAGCGCCGGAATTGGCGAAAAACACCCGTTCCATGCCCGTGCGCTGGCAGAGCATCTGCGCAAGCCGTGCCACGGGGGCGGCATAGTATAGATTGGAGCAATGCTGGAATTTGCCCAACTGCTCCGTCACTGCCGCCTTCCACGGCTCGTCGTTGAGGCCGAAGCAGTTGACGGCAATACCGCTGCCCAGGTCGATGTACTGTTTTCCATCGCTGCCCTCGATCAGGGAGCCTTTTCCGCTGACGAATTCCAGTGGGAAGCGGTTGTAGGTGTGGGCAACGTACCGGGAATCGGTTTCAAATGTATTCATTGTATGCCTCCGCTGGCTGAAAGAATCGGGAAAGCAGCTTCCCACAGCCCGCGACATCGTCATTATAACGAAAACGCGCACCCGGGTCAAGCCCAAATGCGCGTCGTTTCTCCGTTTTGCGGGAGGTTTGTCCCTTTGCTTTGCAAAAAACTAATCCTGCTCCTTTTTGCGGACAAAAAAGACCTTTCCCGCACTGTCCACGGTCAAAAGCAGCGTATCCTTCTGCGTACAGTTGCGCTTGCGCAGCTCCGCGTTGACCCAGTTTTCGTCCTTTCCCGTCATCGTCAGGTTGGTGCTGAGGAGCTTGCCGTCGGAGACCACCGTGACCGGCAGCTCCACCTCCTGGACCTTCTGCCCGGCATCTCTGGCGCTGGCAGGCTGATCCTTGGCATAGAGCAGGGTGGAAAGCTGTCCGTTGGTCTCCAAAATGGCGAATTTCACCGTGGAAAGGTCAAAAATATCCTTTTCCCGCAGGTGCATGGTCAATTCGTCCAGATTGATCCGGGTCCGTTTGAGATTTCTCTCCTGAATTTCGCCGTTCTCGATTAAAATGACTGGCTTGCCGCAGAACAGCTTGCGCACCCGGATGCTGTGGAGCGTCAAAACCGACATGAGCAGCTCTGCCAGGTACACCAGGCCGATGGGCGCCAGACCGAACCAGACCGACATATTCAGATTTTCGATGGGTATGGCGGCCAGATTGGCCAGAAGCATCATGACAACGAATTCCGACGGCTCCATCTGGCCGATCTGCCGTTTTCCCAGCAGCCGCAGCACTGCCACCAGGGCGACATAGAACACGATGGTCCGCAGAATACATATCAGCATAAGCATCCCTCCGCGTGTTAGGATGCCCTACCATTAGTTATTTATTTCAATCATAGAAAATGGCAAAAGTGTAGTAAAATTGTATAAATTTCCCTTGCAACGAAAAGCAACATTTGTCTACGCCGATGAAATCCGCAAAAATGCTTGCAATCTGCGCGAAGATTTTGTACACTGGTATCCTGCAAAGTGTTTGGAGGCGAAATATGATGAAAATTTCCGACTACTTCGGCGAAAATGTATTTTCCAAGGCTGTTATGCGGGAGCGTCTGCCCCTTGAGGTATTTGATGAGGTCTGCAGCGTCGAGCAAAACGGCGGCCAGATCTCCATGGCGGCGGCGGACGTGGTCGCCAAGGCCATGATGGAATGGGCAATCGAACGGGGCGCGACCCACTATACCCACTGGTTCCTGCCTCTGACCGGCGTCACTGCGGAAAAGCACGACTCTTTCCTGTCCGCGCCCGACGCCGACGGCAATGTAATCATGAAGCTGACCGGCAAACAGCTCATTATGGGCGAGCCGGACGCTTCCTCCTTCCCCACCGGCGGACTGCGCGCCACCCATTACGCCAGAGGCTATACCGCCTGGGACATCACCTCTCCTGCCTTTGTCAAGGAGATGTCCTGCGGCACGATTTTGTGCATCCCTACGGTCTTTCTCTCCTATACCGGCGAGGCACTGGACAACAAGACGCCGCTGCTTCGCTCCATGGAGGCTCTCTCCCAGCAGGCCCTGCGCGTGGTCCGTCTCTTCGGCGACAACGCTGCGAAAAAGGTGATCCCCTCCGTCGGCGCTGAGCAGGAGTACTTCATCGTGGACCGTGAGAAATATCTCAAGCGCCGAGACCTGATCTACACCGGCAGGACTCTTTTCGGCGCTCCCGCCCCCAAAGGTCAGGAGCTGGAGGATCAGTATTTTGGCGTCATCCGGGAGCGCGTCGGCGCCTTTATGGCGGACCTGAACGTGGAGCTGTGGAAAATGGGCATCACCGCCACCACCCAGCACAATGAGGTGGCCCCGGCGCAGCATGAGTGCGCGCCCATCTATACCTCCTGCAACGTGGCCGTGGATCACAACCAGCTCACCATGGAGACCATGAAGCGGGTCGCCGGACGTCATGATCTGGTCTGCCTGCTCCATGAAAAGCCCTTTGCCCGGGTCAACGGCTCCGGCAAGCACAACAACTGGTCCATCGCCACCGACACCGGCGAAAACCTTTTGGAGCCGGGTACCACGCCCAACGACAATCTGCAGTTCCTGCTGATCCTCTCGTGCATCATCAAGGCCGTCGACCGCCACGCGGACCTGCTGCGTATGTCCACCGCCTGCGTCGGCAACGATCTCCGTCTGGGCGCTGACGAAGCGCCTCCCGCCATTATCTCCATTTTCCTCGGCTCTCAGCTGGAGGACGTGGTGGAGCAGATCGTGAAGAACGGCACGGCAGCGGAATGTATCGCCGGCGCTCAGCTTGACGCCGGTATCTCTACCCTGCCGCGCATCCAACGGGATGCCGCCGACCGCAACCGCACCTCTCCCTTTGCCTTTACCGGCAACAAGTTTGAATTCCGCATGGTCGGCTCGTCAGACTGCATCGCCAATTCCAACACCGTCCTCAACGCCATCGTCGCCGAGGCTCTGTGTGAGGCGGCGGACGTTCTGGAAACAAGCGCTGATTTTGCCGCCGAGGCCTGCCGCGTCATCGCGGAAAATCTGCGGGAGCACAGCCGGGTCATCTTCAACGGCAACGGCTACAGCGGCGAATGGGTCGAGGAGGCTGCAAGACGCGGCCTGCCCAATCTGCCCAGCATGGTCTCCTCCGTGCCCAGCCTGACGACGAAGAAATCCATTAACCTGTTTGAAAAATTCGGCGTCTTCACCAGGGCGGAGCTGGAGTCCCGCAGCGAGATCATGTATGAGACCTACGCCAAAACGACCTCCATCGAGGCCAGGACCATGGCCCACATGGCCGCCAAGCACTACACCCCTGCCATCGTGCGCTACATGGCGCGCCTGGGCGACTCCATCTGCAAGGTGCGCAACGCCTGTCCCCAGGCAAGCACCCAGGTGCAGGAGAAGCTGCTCAGCAAGACCGGCCGCCTTCTGACCCAGGCGGATGAAGCGCTGGAGCATCTGCGCCAGTGCATCGACCAGAGCACCCGTCTGGAATGTATGCGCGATGTGGCAAATTATTGTCACGACAGCCTGGTGCCCGCCATGCAGGCTCTGCGCGCGCCCATTGACGAGCTGGAGCTCATCGTGGACAAGGATCTCTGGCCCGTTCCCACCTACGGCGACCTGATGTTTGAGGTGTAATACTGATTCTTGATTAAAAAGTTTAATCAAGAATCCCGTGTGCTGCGCAC
>CAMFZO010000034.1 GCA_946006895.1 uncultured Clostridia bacterium
TGACGCGCCTTCGGCGCTATAAAAAGGTTTTAAACCTTTTTATCAGATTCTAGTAAACCCCAAAAAACAGCGGCCCGGGTTCTGCAAGCTGCAGGACCCGGGCCATTATAATCGAAAGAATTATTGACGCGCTTTGACACAGGCGCGAATGGTGCCCAGCATATACAGGCTGCCGAAGGCGAGGACCGCGCCGCCCTGTTCCGTCTGGGAAATGGCGGTGGTTACGCCCTCCTCTACGGTCTGGCAGGCCGTGACGGGCTTACCGAAGACCTCCAGCACCCGGGCAAGCTCTCCGGCTTTCATGGCGCGGGGGTTGTCGGGGGTGACCGTGACAAAGCGGGTGATATAAGGGGCTACCAGGCGGTACATATCCACATAGTCCTTGTCCGCCATGACGCCGGTCAGCGCCGTCAGCGGCCTGCCGGGAAGGTATGTGCGGATGTTGTCTGCCAGCGCCGCCATGCACTGGGGATTGTGGCCGCCGTCGGCAATGAATACCGGATCTTTGGACAGCAACTCGAAGCGTCCGGGCCACGAAACCGTCCGCAGGCCCTCACGGAGCTGCGCCTCGGAGATGCTCCAGCCCTTTGCCGTCAGAGCATCGACCGCTGCCAGCACGACCGCCGCGTTTTTGAGCTGATGCTCGCCGAGGAGCGGAAGCTCAATGGCTTTCCGCACACCGCAGTCAAAGACCTGACCGGCAAAGCTGTGGGAAATCAGGCGGATGCTGTCAAAATCCGCACGGTGCAGACGGGTATTCGTCTCGGCACAGCGCTGCTCAAATACGTGCTCGACGCTTTCGCTGCCGCGATAGATCACGGCGTCGCCGCCCTTGATGATCCCGGCCTTCGCCTCCGCGATCTTTTCCAGCGTATCGCCCAGAACCTCCGTGTGATCCAGCCCGATGTTGCAGATCACCGACACCTCCGGCGTGGAAATGACGTTGGTCGAATCCAACTCGCCGCCGAGACCCACCTCCAGAGAGACGATGTTGCAGTTATGCCGGGCAAAATACTCCATTGCGATGGCGGTCACCAGCTCAAACTCCGTCGGATGGTCGTGCATCGCTTCCGCGTGGGGACGGATATACTCCGTGATCTCCGCCAACTCGCCGTCGGAGATCATCTCGCCGTTTACCTGCATCCGTTCATTGAAGCAGGTGATATAGGGCGAGGTGTAAAGCCCCGTGCGGTAGCCGGCTGCGCGGAAGATCGAGGCGAGCATTGCTGCCGTCGAGCCTTTGCCGTTGGTTCCCGCGATATGGACAAATTTCAGCTTGTTTTGCGGATCACCGATCCGGGAGAGCAGCTCCCGCGTCCGGGAAAGCCCCGGAACGGAGCCTTTCCAGCTTACGCTGTGGATATAGGTCAGCGCTTCCTCAACATTCATGAACTTACCTTCTTACTTGGTACAAGATTGGCCCGCTTCAAAGCGGCAATGACCGGCAAAGCGGCGGCTGACATCAAGAGAGATGAGAGGATGCCGGAGGCGATACGAATCCAGAACACGCCGAAGATCATGTGATATTCGTAGTAGTGGAACATCTTGGCGTCGACATAGAACACCAGGGTGTTCAGGGTGGAAACGATGATGCCGGAGACGATGCAGACAGCGAAGTAGACGAAGGGACGCTTGTTTTGCAGGATGGCGTCAACGGACATATGCCTGCGCAGAAGCAGGGCACAGATGCCGATGAACAGGCCGCGGATGGCCGGCGGCAGGACCCACAGCAGAGTCGTCGCCGTGAAGCCGAACTTGAGCATCTGCTCCAAAAATGCTCCGAGGAAGCCGACAAGAAAACCGTCGATCGGCCCGAAGAGCATGGCGCAGATGATGGTCGGCAGGGACGCGAAGGTGATCTTGATGCCGCCGATTTCCACGGACAGCAGTGACAATCCGAAATACATGGCGATCAAGACCGCGTCGATGGCAAGGCGTTGGACAGAGAATGTGCCGAGAATTGTGCTGCTTTTGGACATAAAAAATTCCTCCTTGTTTTTGGAGGAGGTTGAAAATATGTACGATGTTATGCCCTTGGGAAATCACGGGGCACCTGCCAGGCGGTTGCGGTAACAGTATCGCGGAATCGGCTGATTCCTTCGCCCGGCGGCAACCTCCCATCCAACCGGTACTTAACGCACTGTTCCTACTCCCTGCAACATCGTATTTGTATCTCCATTGTAATCGCTTTTATAAAAAAAGCAAGAGGAATTTCCCGTTTTTGGAAAATTTGGCGAAAAATACACCCGCACCGGGATTTGACCGGCGCGGGTGCTGCATTATTCCCAAAAACGGTTCAAGAAAACGGTCATCATTTTGGCGCACTGGGCGCGGGTGGCGTTGCCCTGGGGCAGAAGATAGGAGCCGTCGCCGCTGACGATACCCTCCGCGCAGGCCCACTGCATAGGCTCCAGGGCGTATTCCAGCACACGGGAGGCGTCAGTGAAGGCGGTCAGGTCCTTCCGGGCCGTGGTGTCATAGCCGCGATAGGCGGCGAAACGGTAGAGCATGGTGGTAAGCTGCTCCCGGGTCACGTATTCGTCCACGCCGAAGCGGGTGGGACTGACGCCGTTGACGACGCCGCTTTCATAGGCCCAATCCACCGCGTCGCTGTACCAAAGGCCCGCCTCTACGTCGGCAAAGGGCGCTTCGGACGCTGCCGTCTGTTCTCCGTCGCAGCGGTAGAGCACCGTCACCAGCATAGCCCGGGTCATGGGCGAGTCCGGCGCAAATTCCGTCTCGCTGACACCGCCGAAAAGCCCGGCCTTTACCGCCGCCATGACCGGCTCATAATACCAGGCGTCGGAGGAAACATCCTTGAAGCCGGATGTCGGTTCTGTTGGTTCGGTAGGCTCCGTGGGTTCTGTCGGGGTGGTCGGGTCGGGAGTGCCTACCTCCCAATGGGCGTAGAGGGTCAGAACACCTGCTGATGGCGCAATCGTGTCCGGGGTGTACTCGGTGCCGCCGGTGAGCTTGTCATACCAGCCGGTCAGCCGGTAGCCGTCCAGGGTCGCCGTCGGCATCGTGCCCAGCGGCTCACCGGGCAGGTAGTAGGAATACTGCCGGGAGACGGTGCCTTTCGCGCCGTTATAGATGATGCAGACATATTTTTTGCTGCCAAGGGTGTAGTCGCCGTTGAGATAGAGATTGGCTTCATCAATGCGGCGTCTGCAAAGGCCGGGCAGGATACTGCCGCCGGCTTTGCACCAGCTGCCCAGGGTGTTGACAAATTCCATCTCCGTATAGCCGCCGTGGAGGATGTATTGGTAGGTCTTCAGGTCGCTCTTCATCCATTGCTGACCGAGGTTGTAAGTAAAGCTGATGATGGCGTCATACTGGGCCTGAGTGTGCTCTACCGTGCCCTGGGAGAGCAGCTTGTCCACAATGGCCTCAAAGCTCGCCAGCATAGAGCGCAGGAGGTAATCCGCCTCCTCCTCGGTGATGGGAACGGAGATGGGAATGGGGCTGTTGTCCGGGTCGTAGCGGGAGCCGTAGCCAATGCTGTACTGGGCGTAATCCCAAACAGGCTCGGCAATGAAGCCCTCATGGTCCTTGATGAACTGGATGCCCTGCTCACTGGTCTTCAGCGGCGGCAGCTCCGGCCATTGGGAGGGGTCAACAGGCTCTGTCGGTTCCGTCGGCTCGGTCGGCCCTGTGGAGCCGCTGCTGTTGGGATCGCTGACGGCGGCTTCGGACCAGTGGGCGTAGACCGTCTGGTTCTGGGTCACCGTGTCGCTGTTACAAAGGTGGGTGCCGCCGGTGGAGGCGGTGTACCAGCCGGCAAAATACCAGCCGCTGCGGCTGGCGGTGGGGAGGCTGTCGTAGGTGCCGCCCAGAGAGTAGCACAGAACGGTGTTGTCGTTCAGGCTGCCGCCGTTGCCGTAGAAGACCACATAGCGGAAGGTCACCTTGTCGGTGTTGCCGTCGTAGCTGTCATAGAGGAACAGCTTGATTTCCCGCAGGCGGCGGTTGAGGGTCTCCTGGGAGAAGGCGCTGCCCTTTTTGACCCAGGAGCAGAAAGCGTTGGCGATTTCCAGATCTGTATAGCTGCCGCTGGCGATGACGGTCTCCACCTTGTAGTTGCTGGTCAGGATCAAGCTGCCGTAGTTCATCACCAGATCCACCAGGGCGTCAAACTGCTGCTGTGTCAGGCTCACGCTGTAACGGGTGATGAAGCTGTTGACGGTGGAGGCGGCGCTGGTCAGGGCGTCCTCGCTGTAGCTGCCGTTCATCATCTCGCTGACAAAGGCGCGGCCCTTGTCGCTGACGGTATAGGTCTGCACCGAACGGGTGGCGGGACGCTCCGCCGGGTCTGCTTCGCTTTCAGTCGGCTCGTCTGCTGCAGTGGACTCATCAGGCTCTGAGACTTCGGAGCATTCGGAGGTTTCGGCCGGAAGCTCCGTTTCAGCAGGCGCGGTCTCTGTGGCAAAGGCCGGTTGTATCAGTCCCGCTGTCAGAGCAAGCAGCAGCAGGAGGCTGAGAAGATACCGTTTCATAAGGTCACTCCTGTCGGAAGTTGGGAAGCGCGGCGAAAACCGTCGATTCCACAGGAATTATGTCAATCCCATTGTAGCAGAGGTTTTTCCATCCGTCAAGGGCGGTGTGACCTGTTACGGCGTGTATCAGAAAAAATAATTACAAAAAGGTAACAATTTTACCGATTTTTTTCCAGAAATTCCAGTACATCGGCATAGACGATCCCATGATTTTCCTCATTGAGGATCTCATGACGCCCGTCGTAGAGACTGACCTCCACATGCTCCATGCCGACAGCCTTGAAGTTTTTGTATGCCTTCAGCACGCCCTTGCCCATGTTGCCCACGGGGTCGCTTTTGCCGGCGATGAAGAAAACGGGCAGGTCCCTGGGCATTTTTTTCAGATTGGATTTTTTCTGGATCATGGCGATGCCGCCCAGCATATCCTTGGTCAGACCCACCGTTGCCTCGCCGCCGCAGAGGGGGTCGGCACTGTAGCGGTCCACCACCTCGGCGCTGCTGCAGATCCAGTCGTTGGGCGTCCTTGGCTCCTTGAATTTGACATTGTAGGCGCCGAAAATGAGCCGCGTCAACAGCTTGCTGTGGGCGGTGACGCCCAGACGCTTGGCCTCCATGGCGCATAAGACTCTGCCGGCTGCCAGAACAGGCCCGGGCTGCCAGCCGGTGCCGCAGATGACCGCGCCGCCGAGCCCTGCCTCCGGGTGGAGGAACAGGAGGGTGCGGGTCAAAAAGGAACCCATGCTGTGGCCGAAAAGGAAATAGGGCAGGTCCGGGAATTCCTCTCTGGTCTGCCGCAGCAGGGTGTAGCTGTCCTCGGCGGCAGTGGTCCAGCCGCCGTCAAAATAGAGGGGCGCGGTGCCGCCGTGGGATCTTCCGTGGCCCATGTGATCTTCACCGACCACCAAATATCCTTTGGAAGTGAGGAATTTTGCAAAATCATCGTAGCGCATGAGGTGCTCGGCAATACCGTGGATGAGCTGCACCACAGCCACGGGCTTGCCCTCCGGCTCCCAACGGTAGGCGTGGATCATGCCGGCGCCCTGTGAGGGAAATTCAAATTCTTTCATTTTCTTCCTCCTTTGTCCCATTTATTGGACAGTAAATTTTGTAGAATCACGGCAGAAAAAAGAAAGGAGCATACCATAATGAATCACATGATCGATCTGACATCCTATTTGCCCGCAGCGGAGAAGCAGGCCCGTGCAGACCGCCGGGAGAATCGCTACAACGGCCTGGTGGCCGCCGTGGAGAGCATCGTCACCTTGGCCATCGGCGCAGGTTTTTTCCTCATCGCCGCCGCGTTTCTGTCGGCGCTGTAAGTGTCACGCCCTCACGTTGCGGGCGTAGAGCAGCTTCAGGCCCTTGAGCATCAGGGAACGGTCGTAGACCATCTTTCTGCGACACAGAGGCAGGACAAATTTGGAGATGCCGCCGGTGGCGACCACGGTGACCTTGGCTCCCAGCTCCGCTTCCATCCGGTCCAGCAGACCGTCCAGCATGGCGGCGGCACCCAGCATGATGCCGCTGCGCATGGAATCGCGGGTGTTTTTGCCGATGGCGCAGCGGGGCTCATCCAGGCTGATGCCGGGAAGCTGGGCTGTCCTGCCGGTCAGGGCCTCCATGGAGATCTTTACGCCGGGGCAGATGCAGCCGCCCACAAAGGCACCGCTTTCGTCGATGGCGGTGATGGTGGTGGCGGTCCCCATGTCTACCAGCAGCAGCGGCGCGCCGTATTCGGCAATGGCCGCCACAGCGGCGACGATCAGGTCACTGCCTACCTCCGACGGGTTATCCATGCGGATGTTGAGGCCCGTCTTGATGCCGGGGCCTACCACCAGGGCGCTGCAGCCCGTCAGCTTGCGGATGGCGGTCTTGAAGGAGTTGAGCACCGGCGGCACAACGGAGGAAATGATGCTGCCGTCGATGTCCTCCGGCGCGACCTCAAAGAGGCTGAGCATGACTTTCAGCTCCGCGCAGTACTGGTCCGAGGTCTTGATGAGGTCTGTGGCCATCCGCGCCTCAAAGAGGATCTTGTCGTCCTCAATGCAGCCCAGAACGATGTTGGTGTTGCCGATGTCTACCGCTAAGATCATAGGGATACCTCCTTGATTTGACAGGAAATTTTGTGGTTTTCCATGGTGATAACGCCGCAGGTGGGCCTGAGGCCTCCGCAGGCGCCCGGATTGAGCAGCCACAGGCCGTCCCGGTATTCGCAGTACGGGCAGTGGGTGTGGCCGAACAGTGCGATATGCGCGCCCTGCTCCAGGGCAGCGTAACGCAGCGACAGCAGGCCGTTTTTCACGTGATAGCGGTGGCCGTGGACGGCGAAGATCACCGTGCCGTCCCAGTTCATCCGCGCCTGCTCCGGCGCGTCGGTGGCAAAGTCGCAGTTGCCCTTCACCGTCACCAGAGGCAGTAGGGGATATTCCTCTGCCAGGGCGCGGGCGTCGTTGGCGTGGTCACCCAGATGGATCAGGGCGTCGGGCCGTTCCTGCCGGACGGCTGCCAGCATGGGCGCCTCCTCCCGGTGGGAATCGGATAAAACAAGGATCTTCATAGTATCACCCTTTCCGTGTCTGCTGCATATACATATAGTATTATATCAGATTCTGAAAGGGGAGGCAATCTCCATGAAGCAAGATTCTTCCAATCCTCCGCAGTTTTCCGCCGAGCAGGCGAAAAAAATCCTGGGTTCTGCGGAGGGAAAGCAGCTCGTTGCCCTGTTGAACCGGGACGGCGGGCAGCAGCTCAGACAGGCGGCGGAGGCACTGCGCCGCGGGGATATGGCCCAGGCTCAGGCCCTGATGCAGCCGCTGACCCAGGACCGGGAGGCTGCCGAGCTGTTGAAAAAAATCAACGGAAGGTAGGTGACGCATACGGACGGACTGGAGGACAAACTCCAACAGATTCTCAACGATCCCGACAGCATGGCGCAGATTTTGTCGCTGGCCCAGTCGTTTGGTATGTCGCCGGAGCCGCCCTCCGACCATGAACCGTCCGCGCCGCCAAAGCCGGAGCCGAAAATCGGGATGCCCGATGAGGGCTTTTTGCAGGCGGTCATGGGTCTGATGCAGCAGGCACGCCGGTCTGACAGCAAGCAGGAGGCACTTCTATGCGCCCTCAAGCCCTATTTGGCGCCGGATCGCAGGGATAAGATCGACCGGGCCATGGAGATTGCACGGATCTCCCATCTGGCAGGTTTTGCTCTGCGGAATTACGGCAAGCTGTCGGGAAAGTAGGAGGGAAACGCCATGTATCACCGCTATCAGCCCATGGGCAACGGACGGTTTCAGCGGCAGACCGTTCCGTCTCCGCCGCCCAGACCGCAGACGCCGCCGGAACAGCCCCGGCAGGAAAAGCCGCCTGCGCCGCCTCCGCAGTCCCCGCCGCCACAGTCTGCACCACTGCGGCAGACCCCGCCGCCTCCGCAGCGCAGCACTCCGCCTCCTGCGGAAGCGCCCAATTTCCACCTGCCCTTTCTGGAAAAGCTGCTGCCGGGCATGGACAATGGGGACATTCTGCTGCTGCTGATCCTGCTGCTGCTGATCTCCGAGGGCAACGAGGACGCCACCTCCGTCATCATGACCCTGGCAATCTTCCTGTTCCTGCAATAAAAAGTATCTCCATCAGGTTCGCCTGATGGAGATGCTTTTTTGTAAACTCAGCCGATGGTCATGCCCCAGTTGTGGGGGTCTTCAGCGGTGCCGGTTTGGATGCCGTAGATGGTGTCGTAGAGGCGCTGCTCCAGTGCGCCGACTTCGTTGTTGTTGATGATGATCTCCTTGCCCTTGTAGCTCAGAAGTCCGATGGGGGAGATGACGGCGGCGGTGCCGGTGGCGAAGATTTCGCCAAGGGTGCCTGCTTCGGCGGCGGCGTAGACTTCGTCGATGGCAAGCTTGCGCTCCGTGACCTTATAGCCCCAGTCCTTGAGGAGGGTGATGACGGAGTTGCGCGTGATGCCGGGGAGGATGGTGCCTGCAAGGGGGGCGGTGATGATCTCGTCGCCAATTTGGAAGAAGGCGTTCGAGGTGCCAATCTCCTCAACATACTTATGCTCGGCGGCGTCCAGCCAGAGCACATCGCGGCAGTTGGCTGCGGCTGCCTTCTCGGAGGCCTTCATGCCGCCTGCGTAGTTGCCGCCGCACTTGGTAAAGCCCGTGCCGCCGTGGGCAGCGCGGATATATTCATCCTCGACATAGATCTTCGTCGTGCCGAGCTTGCCGTCCGCGCCTGCGTAGTAGGGACCGGAGGGGCAGAGAATGACGATGAAATGATAGTGCTTCGAGGGCATGACGCTGAAGGAGACCTCGTCTGCGATGATGAACGGACGGATATACAGCGCCGTGCCGGGACGGTCGGGAACCCAATCCACATCCGCCATGACGACCGCCTTGATGGCGGAGACGAACAGATCCTCGTCAATGGGGGGGATGCACATACGCGCACCGGACCGGTTGATACGGGCGGCGTTCTCATACGGGCGGAACAGGCGAATTTTGCCGTCTGGGGTCTTATAAGCCTTCATGCCCTCAAAGATCATCTGCGCGTAGTGCAGGACGCAGGAGGCGGGGTCAATGGCGATGGGCGCGTAGGGGATGACTCTGCCGTCATGCCAGCCCTGTCCTTCGTCGTAGTCCATGATAAACATATGGTCGGAGAAGTCTTGCCCGAAATGCAGATGGTCGGGATCTGGCTTCTGCTTTGGGTTTGTGGTGCGGGTCACGGGGAAGGTATAATTCATGGGAAAAGCCTCTTTTCTGTTTAATATCGGTATAACTCGGGTCTTCTGTCCCGAAAAACATGGATGGAATTGCGGATATTGTCTATGATGCTGAGGTCAAGGTCGGCGGTGAGGAGCTGTTCATTTGCCTCTGCGCGGGCGAGGATCGTACCCCACGGGTCAACGATCTGCGAGCCGCCCGCGTAGACGGTTTCGCCTGCCGTGCCGCAGGAGTTGCAGCAGACGGTGAACATCTGATTCTCTACCGCACGGGCGGCGGTCAGAAGCTGCAAATGCGCAAGCCGCGCCGTGGGCCACTGGGAGACGAGGAACAAAATGTCCAAGCCATCGACCGTGAGTGTCCGCGTCAGCTCGGGGAAGCGAATGTCGTAGCAGATCAGAATGCCACACTGCACACCGTCGAGGGTAAAACGGCACAGGTGGTCGCCTTTATTGAAGAAGTGATCCTCCTGCATCGGGGAAAACAGGTGTGTTTTATCGTACTCTGCAACACATGCACCCGTGCGGTCAAAGACATAGGCGGTGTTATAAATGCTGTCTGCTCTGCGGTTTGCCACGCTGCCGGCGACGATGTTGACATTGAACTCTTTCGCGAGTGCGGAGAAGACGGACTTTGTCTGCGCGCCGTTATCGTCGGCGTACTGCGGGAGGTTTTCTTTTGGAAAGAAGCCGGTGTTCCAAGTCTCAGGCAGGACGACGGTGTCGGGGTGCTCGGAGATTACCGCCTGACAGAGCAGGGCTTCGGCATGGGTGAAATTTTCCTGCGGCGCGGCGAACGCCATGTCCATCTGGATACAGGTGACGCGCATCGCTCAGCCCTCGAATGCCGCGCCGGTTTGCAGCGCCTTGAGATTGTAGGCAAGCAGCTCCTGATGCCGCGCGGAGACGACCTTTTTCAGCGCCGCCTCCCAGTCGCCACCGCAGAGGGCGGGGACTTCCTTCATCAGCTTGCCTGTCAGGAGCATATTTGCCAGCGTTGGGATGCCCTCATCCGTCGCCATCTGTGTGGCGGGGACATAATGCACCTCCACATCGGTGCGCTTGACCTTGCGCTCAATCAGCGTGGAATCGACGAAAATTTTACCGCCGGGGACGACCGCGTCCTCAAACTTATCCAGCGAGGGGAGGTTCATCACCATCAGCACATCGGGGGGCGTGACGATGGGGGAACCGATGGCGCTGTCGCTGAGAATGACGCTGCAATTTGCCGTACCGCCGCGCATCTCGGGACCGTAGGAGGGGAGCCAGCTGACATTCTTCTCCTCCAACAGACCCTTATAGGCGAGGAACTTGCCCGCGAACAGGATGCCCTGCCCGCCGAAGCCCGCGATCACGATCTGCACTGCGCTCATACGCCCGCCTCCTTACTTCTGTCCTTATATACGCCTGTCTCTTATACACATCTGACGCTGCCGACGAAGGCTTAGGT
>CAMFZO010000035.1 GCA_946006895.1 uncultured Clostridia bacterium
ACCTGGCAGCGCTGGGCATTGCCCTGGGGCATCAGATACAGGCCGTCCTTCTCGTTACTGCCGCCGACCAGGCCGACGCCCACCGCCCAGCTCATGGCATCGGCGGCCCAGCTCGAGACCTTCGACTGATCGGCAAAGCCGACGAGCATAGTGCAGTCCTTGTCACTGTAGATGCCCTCTGTCTTGGCAAAGCGGCAGAGGATGGTGGCGAGCTGCTCGCGGGTGATGTTCGTCTCCGGCTCGAATTTTCCGTTGCCCATGCCGTCAACGATACCGTTCTCCGCCGCCCAGATGACGGCGTCGGTGTACCACTTGCCCGACTTGACATCGGTGAAGGGGTTCTTGCCGCTGTGGGAGGGTTCTCCCTTCATGCGGTAGAGGATGGTGACGATCATGCCGCGGGTGCAGGCGCCCTTGGGATCAAACCTGTTGTTGCCGACACCGTTCATCAGCCGGTAGTAGTAGGCATACTCCACGTCGCCGTAGAACCAGTCAGAGGTCTTGACGTCGTCAAAGAACATAGACGGCATCACCGGCAGCAGCTTGGAGAAGGTATAGGAGATCTTCAGCTCCTGCTCGCTCCGGGTGATGATTTTGGCAGGCTCATCGTTGATGGTGGCCTTGACATCGGTGGAGAAAGCATAGTCCTCCTTTGCCTCCAGAGTGACCAGAACGCTGTAGCTCTGATCCGCCTTAAACTCGGCATCATTCGGCTCCCACTGGACGCTTGCCACCGTGTAGCCCGCATTCTCTTCGAGGATGTCATAAGCATCGGTGATGGGCAGATCGACTGTCGGCTCTTCCACATAGACGGCTGCCGTTTCAATGCTTCGGGGCTGGATGCGCTCGACCTTCACAGAGTCGATGCCGATAGCGAACTCATCAGAGACGCCATGGTGGCGGAAGGCGATGCGGATGGTTTGCCCCGCGTATGCAGAGAGGTCGATGACGCGGCGCGCGGGCGTATTTCTGTCGTCGCCCTCTTTCAGCGTCTCCTCGTGGACCAGGGTCTCTCCCTTGCCGGGAACAAAAACGTAAACGCTGTAGTGCTCTGAGAAGTATTCGGGGTCCTGCGCGAAAACGTCGTAGGACAGCCAGGGATCTCCCAGCACGGGAAGCGTGATCTCCGGGGTGTAGGCCCAGTTATCCGGTGTAAGCGGTGTATTAGTGTTGTTGTCATAATCCCAGCTGACGAGTGCGGTAACGCCGTCCGTTGCACCGGTTGGCTCATCCGTGCCACTACCAAAGCGTTTCCAGTTGTATTCATCGTGGTCGTTGTCCATGAAATGCCAGTAAGCCATTTCCTCGTCCGTCTCGAAGCTGCAGAAATATAGAGTTTCCACCTCAACAGCAGCGGCGCTCAGGCCGAGCGCCGGCAGCAGGGAGAACAGCATGCACACTGCCAGCAGCGCGGAGATCAGTTTCTTCATTTTCATGTGATTTCCTCCTTGTCATTTTCGTTACGTGTTTGATCGTATATTATGCTTTCCTGCAGGGGCGGTCAGGGACATCCGCTCCTGTGTGAACAGAAAACAAGTATCGCGGCGTCCTGCACCGGCGCATCTCAGCCGTAGGCGATCTCCGGGTAGAGATACTGGTAGTACCAATCCGCCCCCGCAAGGGAGCCGATGCGCGCAATGACCGTGATGTTCCCGTCGAGGTCGGGATAGAACATCAAATTGTCCAGGTTGATGTTCTCATCGGAGACCGTCCACGCAAGCTGGCGGTCATAGCCATAAACCTCACGGTCCTCCTCGGGTATGTCGCCGTAGAAGGAGACGAAGCATTCCTCCGCAGCCTGACGGGTCGCCTCCAGGAAGCCCTCCTCCTCGATGTAAAGGTAGTCCAGAAGCTCCCTTCCCTGCAGCCACCGGCCGGTATTCTTTTCGTAGCAGTACACGCCGTTCTCCGTAAAGCCGTAGTTGCTCTCAGCAACAACGAGCAGGATCACCAGGTCCTTGTAGAAGGAAGGATACCAGCTCACGATGTTATAGCCCAGGTCAACGCCGTCCTTCATTGCCGCATACTGATCCTCGATCAGTTGGCCGAAGCTCTCGTCGATGGCATCGTTGATGGCACGTGCCCCCTCGGTCGAGGCGGTGAGCATGGGCAGGTGGTAGGAATAATAGTAGAGATTGCTGTACTCGCTGTCATAGACGACCTCATACTCTCCGCTGTCGTTATAAGGCTCATAAACAAGGCCTTCGAGACGTTCATAGGGATCGTCGGGCTGAGACGGTTCCTCCGTCGGGCTTTCGGTCGGTTCTTCCGTCTGCGCAGGCGCGGAGGTTTCGGCAGGCTCCGAGGTCCCGGCGGTGGGTAGGGTGATATTCTCAAAAGGCCCGTTTGACGGCTCTTTTTCGCCGCAGGCGGTCAGGGTCAGCAGAAATAACAGGGCAAGGGCAAATGCGGTGAATCGTTTCATCGCCGTTCCTCCGTTCGGTCAAAATGGGGTTTTCCGGCGCGGCGGCAGAGACCACCGCCCCAGGTTGTTTATTTTAACAACTGAATCGAGTAAATGACGGATTCGACCTCAGGTGAGAGACATTCTTCATAGCTGTTGTAGGAACGGGCGCTGATGGTGACGCCGTAGTACTGCCCGGAGGACTCCCCGAAGGAGATATAGGTATCGACATAGTAGTCGCCCCACATATTATAGGTGATACGGACCGCGTCGAAGCCGGCGATGTTCAGTTCTTCCTTCTTGAAATCCTCATAGTCGGAATAGGAATCCAAGCCAGCCAGAGCCTGCTGCGCCTCTTCCCCGCTCCAGGCCGCCGTGAAGTAGATGCACAGGGAGCCGTCCTCCGTCTCCAGACAGTTGAATAAGTCATCATAGGTGAAAATGTCAGTGGGATAGTTGAAGAGGAGAGCACCGGCATCGTTATAGTCCAGGACGCCGTCGCCTGCGATGGGCGCGCCCGGTTCACTACTGCCCACCGGAGCGGTTTCGTCGATGGTGTCGGGGGCGGTGTCAACGCCTGCCTCGATGAGGGGCAGATACCAATCGTCATAGTATCCGGGCATCATGTCGTCATAGGGCAGGTCGGTGGTGTCCGCATTGCGCACATCCTCCCAGTCCATGCCCCAGGGGCGCAGATAGAACGTATAGTTAAACCAGTTTTCTCCGTTGCTCTCCGGGTCGGAGTAGGTTCCGTCGATGCAGATCATCTGGTCGAGGGAGCTGACCTGAGAGGCACCCGGGTCGACGATCCAGTCGGCATGGCCGATCTCGTAATCCCAGAAATAGCCGCTCTCGGACATCATGCAGCCGTACTCCGTCGTGCCGCTGCCAAAGGAGACATCCGTATCGATCATGTACTCGTCAGCATCGCAGTCCTCATCCCAGATCTGGATATTGCCGGTCGTGTCGTCATAGAGGATAACACGGGCACAGGCATCCCAGAACAGGCTTTCCCAATCGGCATACTCGCCGCCGGCACTGGTCACGACCCACCAGCCGTACCAGTCACCTTCCCACCAGGCGTAGGGGGCGTCCGGGACTTCAATGGTCGGTTCCTCGGTCTCGCTGACGTCGGCAGTACTGGTTTTCGGCGCGGAGGCGCCGCCCTTTACAAAGGTCATGGGCATACCCATTTCCATGAAGTCCACGACGAGAGTGCCGTCCTTCAGGGTGCCTGTGCTGTCGATGCCCTCGATCGTAATGGTGATGTTCTCGCCGTTCAGGGTCCATGTACCCTCGGCAGAGTCGCCCTCCAGGGTCATGACGCACTTGCCGCCGGACTTCAGTTCGACGTAGTTTTCGCCTTCATAAATATCGGAAAAGTTCATGGTCACACCCATCGCCTCGATGGTCGTGCCCTCATATCTGCCCAGATTCGGGTCACTGTCGTTGTCTTTTTCACCGCAGGCCGTGAGCGTAAAGAGCATTGCAAGCGCCAGCAGGATGGCTGCGAGTTTTTTCATTTTGTTTCCTCCAAACTTATAACAAAGAAATACGGGCGGTAGCAAGTCGCCGCCGCCCGGGCTATGGGATCAAGCCTGCTTGTTTTTCGCAGCGCCGATGATGAACAGCACGGGAAGAACAAGGCCAAGGATCAGGGAGAACACGGGGAAGCTGCTGCCGCCGACAACGGTAAGGATGCTGCCAGCAACGCACAGGGCCGCGACCACGATGCCCCAGCCCATGCAAGTACCGGCCTTTTCGGGCTTCTTTGCATTGGCGACACCGATGATGCCTGCCACAAGCTCAGCAACTGCGCTGACAAGGGTCAGAGCGCCCGCGGCGTACAGCATGCCGGAAGAAGCGCCCAGAACTGCCAGAGCGGCGATGCCCAGCAGGGCGATGATGGCGACGATCAGGGAGATCGCGCCGCCGATGATCATGAGAATACCGGTGACTTTCAGGAAGCCGGCACCCTTAGCTGTGGTTTGTTCCATAATGATTACCTCCATTTTTCATTTTATCATGTAATGTTTTAACGTTTTCTTTTTTGCCGCCAAAGGCGAAAGGCTACTTCCTTCTCCTTTCCTCAAAAACTGCAGAAATCACGGACGGTCGTCCGAATCTCCCATTGGATCAGCCGCGGACAGAACCGCCGCAGTATTCGCAGCGGCCGGATGCATCCGGCGTCGTGGTGGCGCCGCACCAGGGGCAGGTGACTGCCTGCTTGGGAGCCGCAGCCTCTTCCGCCTGTCTGCGCGCCTGACGGCGCACCTGGGTCAGAGCCGTGCGGATCTCATTGGCCATCCGGTCGCGCTCCTGGTATTCCACGTCCTGACGGGGGTTGACCGTGGTGCCGAGGCGCGTGGCGGAAGCATTGACCTCCACATCACTGCCCAGACGGAAGCGCATCCGGTCGAACCAGGGGCTGTTGACGTGGATATTTATCCAGAATTCATAGCTGTAGTGATAGCGCGGCGGGTTGTAGCTGACCTCCTTGCCGTCGGGCAGCTCGCGTTTTTCCTCGGACTTGCTCTCCTCCACGTCCACGTCGCAGCCGGTGACCTGGGAGAAATCCAGCACGTCGGGATTGGCCTCCTGCCAGCGCCGGGCAGAGGTCACCATGAATTTTCCGGCATCCTCGTCCAGCAGCACCTTGGTATCCATGCCAAGGGTGCGGGTGACGTTGAATTTTTCCACCTCCGCCCGGTTTGCCTCGCGGTATTCCAGTTGGGAGCGGATCTCCTCCACCGTGCTCTGGCGGCGATCAGAAAACCAGGGAGAGAGCTTCTTGGCACACTCCTTGCACAGGTTGCCGTCCTCTAATTTGCGGTTGCCCAAAAGGCCGATCTCCCCGCCGCAGATGTCGCAGTTTTTCTTTTCAAACAGTTTTCCAAAGAAGCCCATCTGTGGTTTCCTCCCTTACAATATGTAGATTACTTGATCACGATGCTGCCGAGGATGGCCAGCACGTCCGCGTCGGTGGCTGTGATGGGATCATCCTCGCCGAGGCTCATGGTGACCTGGAGCTGCACGTCGCCCGTGGTCCAAATAACAGCCATGGGGGTGTCGAGGCTGGTGCCGGTGAAGCCGTTCCAGGTGTAGCCGCCGGCCTGGATGGGCTCGAGATCGGCAGTGTCGTCATAAAAATCCTTCGTGTCGGTGTACATGGTGTTGTCCGGATAGTAGTTGATCTGGACATAGGGCTTGGAGAACAGGTCCCATTCCGAGTCGCCGCCCTTGCAGATCTGCAGGGCAGTGGGGTCGTAATCACCGTCGTACTCGTCAAACATATCCGAAACGGGGAACTCCTTCCAGCCGTCGGGGACAAGCACGGTGAAATCGCCGGCGTCGTAGGTCTCGCCCTTGACTTCCTCCGGTGTCTCGGGGGTCTTGCCGCCACAGCCGGCCAGAACAGACGCGCAGAGCGCCAGGGCAAGCAGCAGAAGCAATGCTTTTTTCATGGTCTTTTTCATTTTCAGTTACATCCTTTCCTTATTACACTACCATCTCCACCAGAGACGGCGTCACCGGAGCGCCCTGCTCATTTAACTGAGAAGCACAGTGAACACACATATCCAGATCCTCGCAAATCAGGAAGCACCGGTTGCATACCGTTCTGCGGCAGATGGGGCAGCGGTTGAAAATATCCGTTGCCTCCCTCACCGCGTTGTTTTTTGCAAGCTCGTGTTCTTTCTGATACAGGGCGTCAAAGATGACCTGCTTTCCCTCGCTTTTCGGATGCACGCCCGCCTTGGAAAAGCGGGTCTGCCGGCTGCTCCAGACCTGGCCGCATTCGGCACAGCGGATGGAAAAGCAAAATACGTCCCGCGTGGAGCAGTCTTTCAAGAGGGCCTTCACGATTTCTTTCAACGCCGTTCACCGTCCTTTGCGTTTCGGATGATCTCAATATATTGAATCATATGCAGGAAATCCATGGTACTCAGGCTACTTTTCGGAAAAAGTAGCCCAAGTATAAGTGCAGCCTGCACAATTTCTGTTGTCTGCATTTGTACATTCCGCCCAATAGCAACAATCCGCCGCGCACAGGAAATACGTGTGCGCGGCGGACAGATTTAACAGTATGTTCTCTTCACGGCGTGTCCGTCAGCTCGTTCAGGCGGTCGAGGCGGCGGAACAGGTCGATATAGAGCATCAGCTCGTCACGGGAGGAGATGCCCAGCTTCTGATAGATGTTGCTGTTGTGCTTTTTGACGGTGTGGATGCTGATAAAGGCCAGCTCCGGGATCTCCGTGATCTCGTGCCCGTCGATGTAGTATTTCATGATGGTCCGCTCCGCCGTGGAGAGGGTCTTGGCCCGGTCGGCAAAGGACCGGAACAGCTCCTCCATATCCGGCGGCAGGACGTTTTCCCGCTGCAGTGCTTTCGCGTTGGACCGAGAGGAGACAAAGGCCACCAGCTCATCCAATTCGGAAATGCCCGTCTCGCCCTCTCCCGTGACCTCCTCGGAGCGGATGGCCTGAATGGTCTGCAGGATTGGCTGGACAAAGCGCTTTGACAGGAATACGGACAGGCCCGCCGTCGTCGCCAGCAGGAGCAGAGAGCAGAGGATCAACACCAGGCGGTTGGTATCGCGGCAGGCGGCGTAGGTGCTCTCGGGAATCAGCACCGCCACCGACAGGCCGCCGTCCGCACCAAGGACTTCTGTCTCGCTGTGCAGGCCGATATAGCGGTCGCTTCCGCTGGAGTAGGTACTGAAATAGCGTCCGTCCCGAATACTGAGGGTATCGGCATCCGTCAGGAAAGTGCCGTCTGCACTGCCGTTCATGCCCTTATCCAGCAAAAGCTTCGTGCCCTCCACAGGCGCAAGCACCGTGATGATGGGGCCGAAGGAGCTGTTCAGCTCCGGGTAAGACAGGTAGCAGTACAGAGAGGACAGCTCCATCCCGCACAGGCCGCAGACCTTGCCCGACTTATCCAGAATGGGGACGCACAAAAGCTGCACATCCTCCCAGGTGTCGGTCAGCCGGAAGCGCTCGGTCCAGCGGCAGGAGTCAGCCAGACGTCCCACCTCCGTCTGCATCCATGCATCATAGCCGGGGAACAGATCGGTGTCAAATTCCAGATTCCAGCGGTTGTGCAGCTCCAGCCGCTCTGCCCGGGCGATCTCCGGGATGCCGCGGAAGAAAACCACGTCCTGATCCGCCGCGCCTTTGGCGTGAAAATTCGCATAGCGCAGATAAAGACCCGAGGCGGAGTGGGATGCCTTGTCGGAGCTTGTATTGGTGGTGGCGTTGAGCACCAGATAGGCGCCGCTGCACCGGGAGAGCTGCAGAGCCATATACAGTCGGGGCATCAGATTCTCCTGCAGCCTCTGCAAAAGCTCCGGGTTGTCATTGAGGTCAGCGACGGTCATGCCGTTTTCCGTCAGAAGGCTGTCCAGCTCGCGGCTGATCTGCTCTGAAAGGGCGATAGTGTAGGCTTCCAGCGATTCCATATGCTGCTCAAGCTGGATCTGCGCATTGTCCAACTGCAATTGCAGGGTTTCATGCACCTTTTGAGATTGGTTATTAAACACGCCGGCAACGCTCAGGATCAGGAGCAGCGCAGCGGCAATGGCCAGAACCATCGAAAACCAGTAGAGCAGCAGACGGCGCTGCATACTGACGCTCTGCTTTTTGATCTGGGCGGTCAGCCGTAGTATCTCTTTGATTCTGCCCATTCTCGCCCTCCTTCCCACTGTCGCGCGGAATAGATGCCCGCCGAATCACAGCGGAACCCTTCCCCGGAAAACGAATTATTTGCCGTAGTAGGTTTTCAGTTCCTGCAATACAGCCTGCGCTGCCGCTTTCAGGTCATCTCCCGCCTGATAATTCTTGGCAGCGGCGCTCAGCAGCAGCCGCACCTGCTCCTCAAGGGATGTCTCGATCGCAAGATAGTCGTCCCGCTGGGGTGACGTATAGAAGGTATATTCCTCCTGGGTCTGCAAAAATGCACGGTACAGCTCCCGATATTTCGGATCTTCCAGCTCTTCGATTGCCTGAGGAAGATAGGTGTCGAAGGCCTCCTGTGTCACAGGCATATAGCCCAGGCGCGTGACCAGTTCCACATTCTGCTCCGGTGCAGTCAGCCATTTGAGAAAAACCATGGCCGCCTTTTCCCGTTCCGGCGTGGAGCGGACAGTGCAGATGCCAGCACCCCGCTGCATGACCAGCTTATCCCCGTCCTCAAACACCGGGCAGGGTCGGACGATGTATTCTATCTCCTCCGAGGTATTGTCGGAATAGGTCACAATATCGGAATAATACAGGACACTGGCTGAGGAAGCCACGGAAGCGATAGTGTCGCCTGTGCGCAGAGGCTCAGTGGCATAGCCGCCGTAAAGCCACACACCACCCTGCAGCGCAGCTTCGGCGTAGGGCTCCCAGGCCTTGGAAAAGGCCGGTGAAAAGGCAATGCCGTCCTCGTCAAAGAAGGTCCCGCCCAGAGATTCCACCCCCACCTGAAGGTAGTTGAAGTGGTAGTCGTGGACAAAGAAGGTTTTCCCGCCGCTCCATTGCGCGTAAAGAACCGCCGTCTCGTAAAGCCCCTCCCAGGTATCGAGATCTTTCAGGGTCACGCCGGTTTCCGCCGCAAAGCGGTCAAAGAGCGTCTTGTTGACAAAGAGGACCTCCGTGGATTTGGCCACCGGCAATATCACGAGCCGATCGTGGATTGTCCCCTCCTCAATAAAGGCGGGGAGAAACGCCGACAGCTCCTCCTCCGAAAAGTAGTCGCGGTAATCCACCAAAATCTCCTCATCCGGCATGGCAAGCACCGTCTTGGGGTAGGAGATAAACATATCCGGCAGCTCAGGAGTGCCGGGGTCGTTGTTGGCTGCCGCCAAAACGCCCTCATGGATGGTATTGGTGTTGGTCACAGAGGTCACTTGAACCGAAATATGCAGTTCCTTTCCCACCGTCTGATTGAATTTCTCGATCAGGTCATTGAGGGGCGAATCGGTCTGTCCGCCGTAGACGTGCCAGATCGTCAGGGTGATGGGCTGTTCCTCCCGTGCCGAATCACAGCCTGCGGCAGGCAGGAGCAGGAGCATACACAGAAGAATGGACAGGAAACGTTTCATCCTCTACCTCCGCACCGTGCGCCGCCCGGCAATACTCTGCCGTCGCAGCGCAGAAAAAAAGAATACTATTTATGTAATTATACTGTTTTTTTCCATTTATGCATGAATCGAAAGATCTATGCCGCGGGGAGGAAAAAGCTGTGTGCCCGAATAATCGAACACTCTGCTTGACATCATTCGGTGCTGATGACGATGCCGCTGACTCTGGCCTGGATGGCCAGGGCAGTGCGGCTCTCGCAGCCGGTCTTTTCCAGCATATGGTGGATGTGATTCTTCACGGTACTCTCCGAAATGTTCAGCTTTTTTGCAATGGCGGCATTGGAGACGCCCGTGGTCATGATCCGCAGCACCTCCAGCTCCCGATCCGTCAACTCCGCACTGCTGGCAAGACCCAGATACACCGGCGGCGGGCTGTCCGGATAGACCGACTCCCCCGCCATGGTCCGGTCCATCACCTCCAGGATGGTCTCCTTGGATGCCTCCTTGTACCAGAAGCTCTCGATCCCGATCTGCCGGGCTCTTTTCAGCCAGGACGCCTCCGGCATGGAGG
This sequence comes from uncultured Clostridia bacterium, assembly GCA_946006895.1. Taxonomy (GTDB): domain Bacteria; phylum Bacillota; class Clostridia; order Oscillospirales; family Oscillospiraceae; genus JAZOXB01. The sequence continues at coordinate 10,039 of CAMFZO010000035.1, forward strand.
TGGTGGCGACGATTTTTACATCGGGGCAGTTCTTTTTGATCCTCGCAGCGGCCTCCAGGCCGTTGGAGCCGTCGGCCATCAATATGTCCATGAGCACCAGATCAATGGCGTGCTTCAGGACAAAGGTGTCGGCAAAGGCCGCCGACTCCACCGAATAGACCGTTTCGTAACGCTCGGAGGCCTTGACATACATCTCGAAAAGCTGCCGCGAGATGAACTGGTCGTCCACGATCATTACCTTTACTTTTCCCATTGGTCCGTTCCTCCCTCCGGCAGCTCCAGCCGCAGCAAAAAGCGGGGCGCTGCCTCCGTTGTCATGGTTCCGCCGGCCTTCTCCACGGCGCGGCGCAGGTTCAGCAGGCCGCCGGTCTCCCGGATGGGGCCC
>CAMFZO010000036.1 GCA_946006895.1 uncultured Clostridia bacterium
AGTTCAAGGGCCAGGTCTACGTCCTGTCCAAGGAAGAGGGCGGCCGTCACACTCCGTTCTTTAACAACTATCGTCCGCAGTTCTATTTCCGTACCACCGACGTTACCGGCATCATCAGCCTCCCCGAGGGCGTTGAGATGTGCATGCCCGGCGACAACATCGACATGGACGTCGAGCTGATCACCCCGATCGCTATCGAGAAGGGCCTCCGCTTCGCTATCCGTGAAGGCGGCCGTACCGTCGGCTCCGGTGTTGTTATCGACATCAACGAGTAATTCATAACCGTATGAGCAGGGCAGCAATGCCCTGCTCTTTTTTGAAAGACCTCCGCAGAAAGGAGAAACTCTATGACTTTTCAAGAAATCGCAAAAAATGAGACCATCCGCGCCTATATCCGCAAGGCGGATGAATCTCTGATCTCCCTGGGCTATACGGAGCACAGCTTTTCCCACGTCACCCATGTGGCCGGGGACGTGCGCTATATCCTGGAGACCCTGGAATATGACGCCCATACGGTGGAGATCGCCCAGATCGCCGGTTATCTCCACGACATCGGCAACCTGGTCAACCGTGTCGACCACTCCCAGAGCGGCGCGGTGATGGCCTTCCAGATATTGAATCAACTGAATTTTGACCCGGAGGACATTGCGACCATCGTCACCGCCATCGGCAACCACGACGAGGGGACCGGTGTGCCCGTCAATGCCGTGGCTGCCGCGCTGATCCTAGCGGACAAAGCCGACGTGCGCCGCAGCCGTGTACGCAACCGGGACAGCTCCACCTTCGACATCCACGACCGGGTCAACTACTCGGTGAAAAAATCCCAGCTCAAGATCAATGAGGACCGTACCATCGTCAAGCTGAAACTGACGGTAGACACCCGATACGGCTCGGTGATGGATTATTTTGAAATTTTCATGCAGCGCATGATCCTCTGCCGCAAGGCGGCGGAGAAGCTCGGCCTGCAGTTTAAGCTCATCATCAATGAGCAGCAGCTCATATAATCATTCCGCGTCCAGGTCCCGGTAGGGGTAGATGCGTACCCATTTGTCCTGCTCCTTATCGTAGCGGACGGAGCTTCGGTGCTCGGACAGCAGCTCCACCAGGCTGTAGACGTCCACCCAGATCTCCGAGTCACATTCCTTTTGGCTCTCGTCAAAAACCAGCTCCAGACCGAAGTGCAGATGCACCGTGTTGATGTTATTCACGTTTTCCCGGGTGGAGTAGCCCGTCCGCCCCATAAAGCCGATGACGTCGCCCGCTTCCACCCGGGAGCCGACCTCCAGGCCCCTGGCGTAGGGATGATCCTTTTGCAAATGGGCGTAATAGTAGTAGCGCAGGGTATCGTCGGAGCGGATGCCGATGCGCCAGCCGCCGTACTGGTTCCAGCCCAGGGCCTCCACGGTGCCGCTCTCCACGGCGACGATGGGCGTGCCCAGGCTGCCCATCAGGTCGTTGCCCAAATGCCTGCGCGCAAAGCCGTAGCTTCTGCGGTTGCCGAAATCGCGATAGTGGCTGTAGCCGTAGCCCGCCGCAATGGGCGAAAAGGCCTTTAAGCCGTAGGTGGCGACCCACTCCTTTTGCCCCGTCTCCTGATTTGTCACCTCAATGGCGTAATTTCCCACCAGACCGCCCAGAACCGCTTCGTAGGCCCGCCGGTAATAGGCAAAATAGGTGTATTGCTCCCCCAAAAGCTCCTGGGGCGTCAGATCGCCCTTCAATTCCTGGGCCGCCTGACGGACTGCCTTGGCGTCGACCAGCTTGGCCCCCTTGCGCACCGAGGCCAGAGCCAGAATGTCGATCCAACTGATGGGCTTCTCCTCTCCCTGGGCGGCAATATCCTGCTCCAGAGCGGCCTTCAGCGCCGCATAACTCAGATCAAATTCTACCCAGCGCAGGACTTCCCCCTGGGCGCAGACCCGGGGAAGCACCAGCCAAAGGGCTAAAAAGCATAAAAAGATCCTCTTTTTCACAAGACTCACCTCTTCAATATGGTAGTCTGCGAAAAAGAGGATGCTTTTATTCTGCCTTGTCGGCAGGCTTCACGCTGACCTCGACGAGTAAAACGGTGCAATTTTCCAATGATTTGATGGATGCCGGATAGTAGACGCAAAGCTCATAGGTGCCGGCGCACTCGTCAAAGAGGGCGGTGAGCGTTTCGTAATCCACGGTGCAGGTGGTGACGGCGAGGCTCGCTTCCTGTCCGTCGTCCCGGGGCAGCGGACGGAGGAACAGACCGTTGTTCATCCGGGTGTAGAGATTATCGCCCAGGACGTCGGCGGAGGCTGTCTCGGCAGGAAACAGGGTAAAGTCGGCCAGGCCGGCGATCTCTGCCGTGTCGGTTTTCCAGATCACCAGGACGGGACCCTCAACGGGTTTCTGCTTGGCGGTGCCCCGCTTGGGCGGCGGATTCTCGTCCGTCTGCCCCGAATAGGTGTACATGGGAGGCGGCTCGACGGTCTCATCCGTGGCGTTTCCGTTCTGCAGGTATGCCAGCGGAGGCGGTGAGGGCTCAAAATAGGTGTCCTGCGTGGGATCGACAGCCGTTGTGTCCTCCGCAGGCTCCGTCGGCTCACTGCTGTCGGCAGCGACGGCGCTGTTTTTTTCCGTCGGCTGCATGGCCTGCGTCGGCGCAGGTTCCGTCTCCGGCGCGTTGAGCTGTCCGCTGTCGGCCGGAGTATTGAGGTCAGCACCGCCGGACGGGTCGGAGGCACTGGTCAGTGTGTCGGAAAGGACTGTGTTCTCGCTGACGGCGTTGGTTGCCGCCGGGTCGGAAACGTCATTGCAGGCCGCTTCTGCCGCCAGGTCGTAGGAGGCCTTTTCCATGGCGCTGCCGTCGGTCTTGGGCAGGGAAACATTACCCCAGACCACAAAGGCCAGCAGTGCGGCCGCAGCCAAACCTGTGGCGGCGGTGGAGATCAGGAAGCGTTTGCCGAAGCGGGGCTTCTTTTCCTCCCTGCGGATCTGGGACATGATACGCGCCGCCAGGTCCACCGGGGGCTGGGCTTCCTGAGAGGCCAGCAGCGCGTCGTTTTCTTCCAACCGGGCCAGGAGCTCGCGGCAGTGGCGGCAGGTTTTCAGATGCTGCTGCAGACGGCGTTCTTCAATCTCGCTGTTGGCTCCGTCCAAATGCCCGCTGAGCAGTGGGAATATTTGATTGCATTTCATATCCGCGACCTCCTTTCTATCTGTTTGACGCCGGAAGTTCCGATTTGTTCCCGATTTGTAAAAGTTTTTTTCTTAAATTATCCCGGGCACGGGCAAGGCGGGACTTGACGGTGCCCTCTTTGACATCCAAAATTTCCGCGATCTCCGCGTAGCTCAGATCGTTGACCACCCGCAGGGTGATGATCTGTCGCTGCGACGCCTCCAACTGCGACAGGGCGTGGACGAGCTGTGAACGCTCCTCGGCCGACAGGAGGGCTTCCTCCGGCGTGGGCGCTTCGTCCGTCACATCCAGGACCTGCTCCTCGCCCTCATCGTCCTCCACCGTCAGGGAGCACTGGGGCCGCCGCTTCAGGCTGCGCAGATAGTCCAGACAGGTGTTGGTCGTCAGACGGTAGAGCCAGGTGGAAAAGGAGGACTCAAACTGGAAGCTGCTCAGACTTCGCCAGGCTTTCAAAAACGCCTCCTGGGTCATGTCCGCGGCGTCCTCCGGGTTGCCCGTCATGCGCAGACAGAGGTTGTAGATAGGCGTCTGATATTTCAAAAGCAGCTGCTCAAAGGCATCCGCGCTTCCGGCAGCGGCTTTTTTTATGATCTTTTTCTCTTCTATTATGTTACTCACCTCAAATCCCGTTGGATGGCCTTGATAACGTTGAAAACCTCGTCGGCAGTGGAGAGCCGGGAGATCTGTTCCTTGTAAAATGAACTGTGGGATACGCCCCGCAGATACCAGGCAAGCTGCTTGCGGGCCTCCAGACAGGCGATATGCTCACCCTTGTCCTCCAGCGACAGGAGGAACTGCTGCCGCGCAACCTCCATACGGTCTGACAGGGGTGGAAGCACCGGAATGTCCATACCTGAGAGGGCGGCATTGAGCTGGGCGAAGATCCAAGGGTCACCAAAGCTGCCGCGCCCGACGGCAAAGGCTGCCGCGCCGCTGTGCATTTTGCAGCGCAGAATGTCCTCAGGTGTAAACAGGTCGCCGTTGGCAATGACGGGGATCGAGACTGCCTCCACGACCTGCCCGATGGCGTCCCAGTCTGCCCGGCCGGAGTAGAGCATGGATTTTGTGCGGCCGTGGACGGTGATGGCGTCGGCGCCGTTATCCTCCAGGATCCGGACAAATTCGACGGCATTGATGCTGCCCTTGTCCCAGCCAAGCCGGGTCTTGACCGTCACGGGGACGCTGACGGCAGCCTTGACGGCCCGGACGATGCTGCCGGCCAAAGCCGGGTCACGCATGAGGGCGCTGCCGTCGCCGTTGCCGGTGATCTTCGGCATGGGACAGCCCATGTTGATGTCGATGAAGTCGCAGCCGCTGTGTTCCAGGGCAAGCAGGGCAGCCTGAGCCATGATCTCCGGGTCACTGCCGAAGATCTGCGCGCCGCAGAGGGAGCCTTCACTTTTGCGCAGGAGAGATTTGCTTTTTTTGTCCTGATAGACGAGGGCACGGGAGGAGACCATCTCCGTCACGGTGACGGCGGCACCCATCTGCCCGCAGACCGTGCGGAAAGCGTAATCCGTCACACCGGCCATGGGGGCCAAAAAAACGCGTCCGGAGATCTCCCGTCCGAGAAATTGCATATGCAAACCACCTCACTATATTTGTACCACATAAGTCGAAAAAACTCAACTGTCAAAATGTTTTTCACGGCGGGAAACGGAAAATGAATCATTTCGGTGAGAAAAAGGGGCGTGCCTGCATGGGGGCGGCTGGCATCTGCAGCAAGACGGGCCTGCACTGTAGGAGCGGCTAATAGCCGTCCGATTCGAGGCAGTTTCGTATTTGGCGGGCGGCTGATAGCCGCCCCTACGGTTAGGCTTCATATATTGACGTAGGGCGCGACCACTGGGCGCGCCGTTTTTTGTTCGTCTGCGAAGCAGACACCACAGTTCTTAGTTTTTAGCCTTTAGCCCTTAGTCATAAAGCTGCCTCAGGCAGCTTAGGGCGGACAGGGACGTTTGCGAGCGCCGCCGGTGGCGGATACAGCGAGCAATAAGGAGTGGCAGCGGTCGAAATTTGAAGCCGCCGTCAGCGCGGCGCACAAATTTCGGGCACCGCAACAGAAGTCGTCCGCCCCTACGAACGCTAATGGAAGGTGCGGCGGGCGGCTGATAGCCGCCCCTACGATAATGGGGTTGCTGCAACGGGTAGTGGGTAGTTGGGCCTGCGGGCAAGGTACCCGGATCACTTCATTCCAAAGAAACGAATAATTCTTGCGAAATTTGTGATATTTCCTATTGACAGACGCATAGGACAGTGCTATAATTCAACCATAGTTGAGCAAATGTTCAAGTGTTCAAACGTTGAAATGAATAAATAAGGAGCAAGGAGGAAGCAGCATGGACGAGCAAAAGGATTCCCTGTGCGAGTTGGACGAGGAAGCTCTGTTTGAAATGGCGGAGCTGTTCAAGGTCTTCGGCGATTCCACCCGCATCCGTATTCTGTATGCCATGTTTGACAAGGAGCGGAATGTCAGCGACCTGTGCGAGGAGCTGGGCATGAGTATTTCCGCCGTGTCCCATCAGCTTCGGCTGCTGAAGCAGTCCAAGCTGGTCCGTTACCGCCGAGAGGGCAGAATGGCTTATTATATGCTGGCCGACGATCATGTGAAAACCATCATCGGCATGGCAAAAGAACATATTGAGGAGTGAGAGATATGAAAAAAGTATATCGTTTGCGGGATCTGGACTGCGCCAACTGCGCGGCAAAAATGGAAAACGCCATCAACAAGCTGCCCCAGGTCGAGAGCGCCGTGGTCAGCTTCCTGACGCAAAAAATGACCGTCACCTACGCCGAGGGCGTGGACGAGAAAGAGGCGCTGCAGCAGATCAAAAAGTGCATCCGCAAGGTGGAGCCGGACTGCGAGGTGCTGGCATGACCCACAGGCAGAAACGGCTGCTGCTGCGCATTGTGCTGGGCGCGGCGCTCTTTGCCGCCGGACTGTTCCTGGACGGCTGGTGGCAGGCGGGCTTTATGATGGGCGCGTGGCTGGTGAGCGGCTACGATATTCTGTGGTCCGCCCTGCGCAACATCCTGCGGGGACAGATCTTTGACGAAAAATTCCTTATGGCCCTGGCAACGGTCTGCGCCCTTGCCATGCAGGACTGGAAAGAGGCCGCGGCGGTCATGCTGTTCTTCCAGGTGGGAGAGCTGTTTGAGCAGATCGCGGTGGAGCGCTCCCGCCGCTCCGTTTCCAGCCTGATGGATCTGCGCCCTGACTTTGCCGTGGTTCTGCGTGACGGCGAAGAGGTCACGACGTTGCCGGAGGAGGTAGCCATAGGGGATATCCTGCTGGTACGGCCCGGGGAACGGATCCCCGTGGACGGTGTGATCGTGGAAGGGGAAAGCTCCCTGGATACCTCCAAGATCACCGGCGAGTCCATGCCGGCGGACGTGGGCGCGGGAATGCAGGTGATCTCCGGCAGCGTGAACCTGAGCGGTGTGCTGAAGATCCGCGCCGAGAGCGCCTACGAGCAGTCCACCGTGGCGCGTATCCTGACCCTGGTGGAGACTGCCGCCGAGAAGAAGGCCAACGCGGAACGGCTAATCACCAAGTTCGCCCGCTATTACACCCCGTCGGTCATCGGCGCGGCAGTGCTGCTGGCGGCGATCCCGCCGCTCTTTTTCCACCAGCCCTTTGCCGAGTGGCTGACAAGGGCGCTGACCTTCCTGGTCATTTCCTGTCCGTGCGCGCTGGTCATCTCCGTGCCGCTGAGCTTTTTCTCCGGCATGGGTGCGGCGGCAAAGCTGGGGGTGGTCATCAAGGGCGGCGTGGTGCTGGAGCAGTTGGCCAAGACCTCCACCATGGTCTTCGACAAGACGGGTACCCTGACTGAGGGCAGCTTCTCTGTCCAGGCCATCGACTGCGCCAGAGGCAGCGAGACGGAGCTGCTGCGCATAGCGGCCCTTTGTGAACAGTATTCCAATCATCCTCTTGCCAGGGCGGTTCGCGAGGCATATCCGGCGGCTTCCGGGGAAACGGAGGCGGTCCGGGAGATCCCCGGCCACGGCATCACCGCCACCATCGACGGAAAGCACGCGGCGGTGGGCAATGAAAAGCTGATGGCCTCCCTCGGCATCACGCCGCCGAAAAAGCAGCGCGTGGGAACGGTGCTGTATGTTGCCCTGGAGGGGCAGTATCTGGGCGCCGTCACCGTGGCGGACACGGTGAGAGGCAACGCCGCCGAGACGCTGCAGGCCCTGCACGAAAACGGTGTGGAAAAGACCGTCATGCTGACGGGAGACAACGAAACGGCGGCGGCCCACTATGCCAGGCTCTGCAGCGTGACGGAGTATCACGCGGAGCTGCTGCCGCAGGACAAGGTGACCCATCTGGAACAGATGCTGGCGGCCCGGAGCGAAAAGCAGACCGTTGCCTTTGTCGGCGACGGCGTCAACGATGCGCCGGTTCTGACGACGGCGGATGTGGGCATCGCTATGGGCGGTGTCGGCTCTGACGCGGCGGTGGAGGCTGCCGACGCGGTGCTGCTCAACGACGATATTTCCAAGCTGCCGGCCTTGCTGGGCATTGCGAAAAAAACCTGCGTCATTGCAAAGGAGAATATCGCCTTTGCCCTGGCGGTCAAGGGCATCTGCCTGGTCCTGGGCGCTCTGGGCTACGCGCCCATGTGGCTGGCGATATTCGCCGACGTGGGCGTGGCGGTGCTGGCGATCCTCAACGCGACCCGTGCCAGGAGCTGGAAGGAGAAATTATAGTATAATTATTGACGATTTTAACCAAATTTTGACAGTGACGAAATATAAAAATAGCTATAATAAACAAAAACTATTGCTGATATTTAGTTATAAAGCATATTGCGAGATTTCCTTCCCTCTGTTATACTATGAATGTAAGAATCACTCGTAACGGGCAATACGGAGAAACGCTGTTGAAGGAGGAGATCTGATATGAAAAGGCTGATTTCTCTGACACTTTCCATCGCCATATGCTTTACCTTTCTTTTTACAACCGCAACACCGGCAAGCGCTTATCAACTGCGTGGATACAAGGTCGATGAACCCCTCATCTTTTATGCTTATAGCGGCTTTGGCGCTGAATCAAGAGCGCATATGCGTTCCGCGGCCCTTGCATGGAATGCCTGTGTTGAAAGCTTCACACCACTGGTCATGTCCACATCTACCCATTCCGCCACGAGCGGATATGGCAACAGCGACGGAAAAAACTATATTTACAGAATAAATGCAGGCACAGTATATGTCGCCCAAAACAGAACATCGATCCGATACGGAGTAGTAGAAGAATTTGATATTAATATCAATGTTTACTATTCGTGGGCAAACAGCGCACAGCCAAACTGTTATGACGTATATTCGATTGTTCTTCATGAGTTGGGACATACGATGGGGCTTGAAGATCTGGATGAAAGAAGTGGGTTGAGTTACGAAACGGCAGTTATGTGGGGCGAGGCCCGAACAAACAGAACAAAGCGGGATTTAAAGCAGGACGATATCAATGGGATTGCCGCTAAGTATGGATGACTGAAACAGAATTATGAATGAAAGAAGGAGTGTTATTTATGAAGCTGTTTCGTAAGCTCGGTATGAGCGCTGCCGCGATCGCGCTGCTGCTGGTTTTACTGCTGCTTTGCGCCTGCGGGAAGACGGAAACTCCGCAAGAGCAGCCGAAGCAGGAGCAACAGACTTCTGCGTCGTCCGACGCGGAAAAAACACCGGATGAGGCGGAGGGAGAGACCGTATATATTTCGGGACTTGTGGAGACCAAGACGGAAGACGACCTTTTTGCGCAGTCAGTTCTGGTGGCTTTCGGCACGGTTGGGGAGTCTTCTGAGGCCTTTCAGGTTAGGAGCGCTTCTGGGATGACTGCCAACTATACCGATTACACGTTCACCATTGAGAAGACCTATCGCGGCGAAGCGCAGAGCGGCACCGTTACCGTTCGCGTGGAGGGCGGCACGGCAGGCGGCCGCACGGAGATCTATTCGCCGACCGCCGATTTGGAGGACGGAAAAGAATACCTGCTGTTCCTGTATCAGCCGAATTTTGGCGGCGACTGCTACACTCGGGGGAACTACTACTGCGTCCTCGGCCTGCACCAGGGCGTGTTTACAGAAGCGGAGGACGGCGGATTTATTTCACAGGCGGGGACCGCGTTAAGTATGCGGACCCTGCTGGACCGCGCAGAGGAATTCCCCATCGACGCGCAGTATTTCCGTAACCAGTTTATTGAAAATCAGAGGAGGAACCTTGAAACCGGCTTCATCACGCAGAAGGAATACGACGATTTGATGTCGACGCTGGACGTATATGCGGAGGTTGTGCAGACCGATGCCGACAGAGATTAAGCAAGATGATTGGATACGGCAGAAATATGAAGCAGAGGCGGTTTTTGCCGCCTTTGCTTTTTTGCATATCAATGAATATACATTTTGAAAAATGATGATTATTTTGTGGAAAATATCTTAAATATGTTTGAAAATTTGAAAAGACTCTCAAAATGATGATAAAATAATTCAGATTTTTTACAATTCTGCCTGGAAAACCACTTGTATATTTCCAAAGGATATGTTATGATGGCTTTGGTGGCGCTGTATCCTAGTCAAAGCGCGCCGGTCTCGAAGAAGGGCCTAAAAATCCTTTAAAGGGCATATCGATGAAGTCCCTGGTGCTTGCTTTTTTCGCCCAGATTAGGGTGGGTGCTGGGGGTTAAGGCTTTCGGGCGAGGTGTAATGGCATATACCGACCGACCCGATTTCCGTGGAGACCTGCTATTGTGCGACAGCCGTCCAGTGGCATTCAAAGCGCAACCCGGACTGCGTACGAAACAGGAGTAGAACCTGCAATGCGGTGCACAGAATCGTGTGCTGTGTGCAGCGTAGCCTGCCTTGCGTGGACATGCGGGGATAGAGGAGCGAAGCGTTTCCGGCCGTGGCCGCGGCTGAGGGCGATATTGCCTCTTGAAACCATGCCTGCAAAAGAGGATAGAACCGGTGCGTGATGTTGTGGAAATCACCTAGGCTGACTTTCCCCAAAGGGCAGATAAAGGATTGCAGTGCGGACTAAGTGGCAATCGGGTATCGGACGCGGCGACGCTCCGACAAGGCTTTAATCGGAAACGGCCATTCGGCAACGGATGGCAGCCGAAGGGGAAATCCAACCCGACCTAAGCCGCAAGATTTACTTTATCTGCTGCCACCATTCTTTTTTCAACTGTGCCCGTTTTCGGGCGAGAATATAGC
>CAMFZO010000037.1 GCA_946006895.1 uncultured Clostridia bacterium
CTCTGGCGGCAGTCCTTCTTCTACGGCCTGTTTGCGCGGCTCCTGTGCCGCGACGCGGCGACGGAGAAGAGCGCTCTGCGGCGCGGCCTGGATCGTTGTAACGCCGCTCTGTGCCGCTTCGGGCAGAAGCTCATGCCCACGGTCCGGGGGAGCCTCCTCTACCGCGCCTACGGCGGACTGTTCCGCATGGGACGGGAGAGCTTTTTCCTGGGACGCCTCTTTGACGGCGGTCTGACGGCGATTTTGCTTCTGCTCATCGCCGCCTATGCCCCCATTGACTGGCTCCTGCGGGACGTTCTGAGCCTGAGCGCCATTGCCTCCGTCTGGGACGAGGCGCTGATGCTGCTGTGCTTCTGCTGGATCCTGCACTGCCGCGTCAATACGGCCTCTCCGCTAAAAAGCGCTCTCAATCCGCTGGACCTGTACCTGAGCTTCTATCTGCTGGTGGGCGGGGCGCTGCTGTGGCTCACGTCGCGGTTCTGGGACATCAACATCACCGGCTTCCGGGCATCCATGCAGTATATCCTGCTGTTCTTCCTGGTCACGCGGCTGCTGCGGGACGAGAGGGACCTGCGGCTGATGTACGACGCCATGGTCCTCATTGCCGCCGCCTTTGCCCTGCACGGCATCGCCCAGTTCGTCCTGGGGGTGGAGATCCCCTCCAACTGGCAGGATCAGGCAGAGACTGCCGTGCGCACCCGTGTATTTTCCATTTTCGCCAATCCCAACATCATGGCGGCCTATATGCTGCTCTTTGCGCCCATGGCCATCGGCAGGGCCTACGACTGCAAAACGCCTGCGGGGAAGGTGTTCTTCTGGTTCTGCGGCATCTGTATGTGTGTCGCCTGCCTGTTCACCATGACCCGTGCGGCCTGGATGGCTCTGGCGGTGGCAGCGGTGCTGTTTGCCCTGATGATCGACCGCAAGCTGTTTATCCTGATGCTCGTGTGCGGGATCGCCGCCTGCTTCCTGCCCTTTGTGCGCAGCCGTATCGGCTATCTGTTCACGCCCCAGTTTGCCGAATCCAATGCCCGTGCCGGCCGTGCCAAGCGTTGGGAGACGGCCTTCGGCTACCTGGATGAAAAGTACGCCTGGCCCTTCGGCTTGGGCTACGGCATCTTCGGCGGCGCCGTGGCGGCCCAGAATCCCATTAACCCGGATTTCAACTATATGTATGTGGACAACTACTATGTGAAAATTCTGGTGGAAAACGGCATTGTGGGACTGACGGCGTTCCTCACCGCCGTTGCGGGGATTCTGGGTACCGGCCTGCGGAGTGTCGCCCGGTCCTACCGGCACGGCCTGAAGCCGCTGAGCGCCGGAATGTTCTGCGGCCTGTCGGCGATTTTGCTCCACAGCTTCTTTGAGAGCCTGTGGGAGGAACCCTACATGATGGCGCTGTTTTTCGCCGTCGCGGGTATGTTGATTTTTGTCGGCTTCCTCTGGAAGCCGCAGCAAAAGGAGGAGATTTCATGATCTGCAGAAAATGCGGCAGAGAAAACGAGCCGGAGGCTGTCATTTGCGGCGGCTGCGGCGCGTCTCTGGTCAAAAAGAAGAAAAACAAGAACACCCTTTCCGTGGTGCTTTGCCTGATCGCGGTGGTCCTGGTGGTGGCGCTGGCGGTGGTCCTGCTGCTGACTTCGGGTACAGGCGGAGCGGTTGAACTGCCTGTTTATGAGGCAAAGGCCCGGGATTTCGTCACGGCCTACTACTTCAACGACATGGAGAAGCTGGAGGAGGTCTGTCAGTACGACCTCTACGGATACATGGAGAGCTGGCTGGATTTTGGTGAGATCTCCGATTCCTGCACCGTTAAGACCGCCGGTATCACCGCCTGCACGGAGGATGCCGAGCTCAAGGGCTTTTCTGAGCGCATCAGCTATTACGGCGGCCTCGACGACGTCACCGCCGCCTATGAGGTGACAGTAGAATATGAGACCCAGTGCGGCGGCAGAACGCTGTCCGGCACGGTTGCCGTTACCGTCGGCGAGATCGAAGGCGCCTGGTATGTCATATACTACGACGGCCTGACGAACTGAGAGACTGACGGAGAAAGGAGAAAACGGAATGATCTGTCAATATTGCGGAAGAGAAATCGAGGACAACGCCACCTCCTGTGTCTACTGCGGCATGGAGGTGCCCGAGGAGAAAAAGCCGGAAGAACCGGCTCCCAAGCCTGAGAAAAAAAGCTCCAAGCTGGTGCCAATCCTGGCCCTGGTGCTGATCGTGGCTGTCATTGCGGCGGGACTGTACCTCTTTGTCTGGGGCGGCGACGGCGGAGAGAATACCGACGGCTCCGTGACCAGCACGCCCCGTCAGGAAATGCTGGACAGCCTGGAAAACTATAAGACCATCGGCGAGACCTTCGCCCGGAACGTGCTCCTGGGCAATGTGGACGCCATCTGCGAGGCGACCTATCCTGAACTGCAGGACGATTTCCGGGAGCTTTTCAGCAACCTGGATTTCATCTTTGAAAGCTGCACAGTGACCGGCAGCCAGACGGACAAGGTGCGCCGCGTGGATGTGCGGGCCTATGAAAGCGGCCTCTTTGAGGACTACGGCGTCACCGTGACCATGGACCACCTCTATCAGGTGGAGGTGGAATTCACCGCTGTCTATGAGGGCAAGGAGTATGGCGGGGCCATGGCGGTGCTGGTCATGGAGCTGGACGGCCAGCGCTATGTGGTCCAGGCGGGCCTGACGGACATGGATGAGGAATTCTACCGGGATCATTTTGACCAGGGCGATTATTATTTCGACACCAACGGCGAGGAGTGAGCCTGACGTACAAAAAAGCAGCCTTCCTTTGGAAAGGCTGCTTTCTTTAATGAGACTCGGGCGCGCTGCGGTTTGCAGCGCGCCCGAGAATCATTTCAATCAGTCGTAGAGATTGGGATCGTTTTCCAGAAGCTCCTGGGCTTCCTTTGCGGCAACGGGATCCAGATAGCGGAAGAACACGGTAGCGATCTGCGCACGGGTCGCAGTCTCCTGCGGTGCCAGGCGGTTGTCAATACCGGTGATGATCTTCTCACCGATGGCCCACTTCAGAGCGCTGATGGCGTACTGGGTTACATCCTTGGCGTCAATGTAGGCGGCCAGGTTGCCCAGTGCGGTGGGCTCGCCGGCATAACGGTAGAGGATGGCGGCCAACTGCTCACGGGTAATGGGGGAATGGGGATCAAACTCCGTGTCCGAAACACCCAGGACGATGCCCTGATCAGCGGCCCAGGCAACTGCGCTGGTGTACCAGCTACCGGTCTCCACATCCTCGAAGGGAAGTGCAAGACCCTTGGCACTGGGGGAACCGGCGGCGCGGTAGAGAATGGTGACGACCATGGCACGGGTGACGTTGCCGTCCGGGTCGAAGATGTACTCATTCTCCTTGCCGACGCCGTTCATCAGACCCTGATGGAGGGCATAGGCGATACCGGCACGGTACCAGGCTTCCTTCTCCAGGTCTGTATAGGAGGCGTAGAGGGGGCTGTCGCCGTAGGGAATATCCGGGGAAGGCGCAACATAATTGGGATCCTCCACACCGCAGTTGACGCAGATACCGCCGGAGAAGCTGTGGCTCAGAGTATCGGTAAAGTCGCTGCGGTAGGAGTAGCCACACTTGCTGCAGGTGTGGAGGGTATAACCCGGCTGTGCGCAGGTGGCGCCGACCTTGGTGTCCACATAGGTATGGCTGCAGGAGGTCGTCGGCTCGGTTGGCTCGATGGGTGTGGTCGGTTCTGTAGGAACGGTGGGCGTGGTAGGATTGGTGGGATTGGTGGGCTCAGTCGGCTCCGTGGGCTCCGTGGGCTGCGAACCGCCCTCATTCAGGACGTAGAACTGGAAGCCGAAGTCCTGCTCGGTGCGCTTGCTGGTGCCCGCGTCATAGGCGGAGAACGCGGTCTTGTCAGCATACCATTCCAGATAGATATTGCCATAGCTGCCGGTCAGCTCAGAGCTGTAGACCCAGAACAGCTTGTCGGCGGCGTTGGCGGACTCTACAGTCCAACTGCTCTTGCCGGTGCCGTCCAGATAGAGGTTATAATAGGTTTTGCCGTTGCTCTCGGAAGAAGCGACGCCGAGGGTCGTGCTGCCCTGAGTGAATTTGTAGCTGCCATCGGAATTTTTGGTGGCGGTCCAAATGATGGAAGTGTCGCTGGTAATGATCTTGTTGTTGGCGGCGGTCACATCCGCGCCGGCAACATAGTAACCGGTCATTTCGCCCATCACAGCTTTGCCGTTGCCCTTATTATAGAGGATGACTTTCGCACCGCTGGACAGGCTGTCCGTCAGGACATACTCATTGCCGGTCACAGGCTGGGTGGGCGTGGTCGGCTGGGTCGCACCGTTGGGATTGGAGGGGGTGTTGTAACCTGCCGGAACGCTTGCGCCCAGCAGCAGGAAGGCCAGCTCGGGATAGTCCACAAAGACGTTGCGCACGCCGGTGATGGACTGGACAGCGTCATTGCGGCCCATCTCCCAGGTGTCAACCGGGTCTTCCTGCATCCATTTCAGGAGCACAGCTCTGCTCTCCATGACGCCGCCGGTGCCGAACATATAGCTGGTGTTGCCCCAGCGGATCATATGCTGGAGCATCAGACGGGCGATGTCGCCGTGGAGGTTGTAAGTACCGTTAGATTCACTGTTGGGGTCGTAGTAACCGCTGCTCTCGCCATAGGCGGTGTTGCCGCGGCTGCCGTTTTCGGATTCGGCAGTGGGACGGAGCATCATGATGTCGTTCTCATCAGAGCCGCTGAGACCCTTACTGTTGGGCCAGGTATGCTCACGGTTCCAGCCGGAGCCCCAGGCACTGTTCATGTTCTTTCCGGAGTAGAAAGAGGAGATCGTGCTGGTGTTCCCGTTCTCACAGTCGGTATACATATAAAGAGATTTTGTGCTGTCGTAAGAGGTGGTATAGCTCTGCTTGCCCTCGGACAGATTATGCAGCGCGGTGCCGAGGGGGCTGGCGTAGATGCTGGCGGCACTGCTGGAGGTGCTGCCGGAGAGGGAAGACAGCGTGGCGTAGCTGTAGCTGCCGGTGTAGTAGCTGCTTGCCTTGGTGGACGGGGAGGTGGCAAGGGTGCCGCGCTTGCCCCAGTTGGCCGTATAGCTGGCGGCGCTGGTGGTCAGCATACCGGCAAACAGCGAAACGACAATGGCAAGGACGATGACAAAGGATAATGCCCGGTTTGTGGTTCGTTTCATAGCGAATATCTCCTTCTGTTAGGTTACACTTCGGATCATGCCCGCAGGGATCGCCACGCTGCGGCAGAAACCGGCGGACTGACAGCGCGATTCTGCAAAACCGCCGCCATGGGATCCGGGCGTGATCGCAAAGTGCATTTCCGTAGGCGCGTCGGGCCGCAGCCACGGAGGGCGCAGAGGTTTTGCCGAACGGTGCGAAGGTCTCCCGTCGCGGCAAAGCAAATGCGCTTTATTTACTGCATATTATAATACCATAGAATATTCAAAAAAGGAAGTCTGAAAGAGAGATATTTTAGAAAAAATTACAAATCTCACCGGCAGCGGAAGAAATCAGAGGAAAAAAGCAGGACCGCCGGGCGGCAGTCCTGCTGATGATTTGCCGGAGACGGGCTCCGGCGCGGAAAAGAATCATTCCAGATTCAGGTGCTTGCGGAGGATCCGCTCGCTGAGGAAGAAGTACAGGGCGCTCAGCAGAGCCTCAAAGCCTGTTACGATGCCGAGGAGTGCATTGGGGGATTCAGCAAACAGCAGATCCATCATCTGCGAATCCAGTAAGCCGATGCCCACGATCATGACAATGACCTCCAGGGCCATGCTGATGCCGTAGTAGACCAGAACGGACCACAGGATCCGCTTGCTGCGGAACAGGTGTCCGATGCTGCAGGACAGATAGATCTGCAGGATCCCGGCGCACATGGAGAAGAACAACAGCAGCACAATGAGGGTCAGCGTCAGGCCGCTGGGGAAGTCCATCCGCGTCAGCAGATTCTTCAGGAGGGTCAGCAGTCCGTCGACGCCGTCAAAGACCAGAATGACGGAGAAAAAACTGATGACGGCGGTGGCGGCGATGGTCAGGATGGCGGTGATGAATTTGGACAGCAGAAGCTGCCAGGGACGTACCGGCAGGGTGAACATCAGATAGCCCTCATCCCGCAGAAGACCGGAATAGAAGCGGATGATGGAGATGATAAGGGCAAAGGCACAGGCGGCGATGACCGCCAGAATGAAGAGGGTAACGGTGGAGACGGTCAGGATCGTAGCGGCTCTGCCGTGCCAGTCCGCCGCCAGAGACAGACGGCCCAGGAGCGCAAAGGCGATGATGCAGGGCCAGACCAGCAGATAGATCTTCAGATTGGCCCGCAGGTCATATTTCAGCAGCTTACTCAGCACGGCCATTCACCTCCCATGGGGATCATGCGGAAGATCTCGCGGAAGACCTCATCCACGGATTTCCCTTCCGCCTGACGGATATTGTCCACACTGTCGTAGCGGACCACGCGGCCCTCCTTCAGGAAGATGGCCTCGTCCAGAACCGGCTCCACGTCGGAGATCAGATGGGTGGAGATCAGGACGGAGCTTTCGGGGCTGTAGTTGGACAAAATGGTGCGCAGAATAAATTCCCGCGCAGCCGGATCGACGCCGGCAATGGGCTCGTCGAGAAGGAAGAGCCTGGCCTCCCGGCTCATGACCAGAATGAGCTGCAGCTTTTCCTTGGTGCCCTTGGACATGGTCTTGATCTTCATATCCATGGCAATGCCCAGAGCGTGGCACATGGCTTCGGCCCGTTCCCGGCGGAAGTCAGCGTAAAAATCGGCGAACAGGTCCACCAGGTCCTTGGTCTTCATCCAACCGGCGTAGTACATCCGGTCGGGCAGGTAGCTGACCAGGGCCTTGGTCTCAGGGCCGATGTCTTTTCCGTCGATCTGCGCTTCGCCCGCCGTCGGACGGAGCAGACCCGCCAGAATTTTGATAAATGTGGTCTTTCCGGAGCCGTTGGGGCCCAGAAGACCGATGATCTTACCCGGCGTCAGCTTCAGGTCCACCTTGTCCAGCGCCGGGATTCCGCTGCGGTATGATTTGCTCAGACCGCTGCAGGATACCAGTAGATTCATTCAGATTCCCCCTTTGATTTCAGTAGCTGCGACGTCTCCTCCGGCGTAAAGCCCAGAAGACGCATTTTTTCGCAGAATAACGTCAGCTCCTCCTGCGCAAGAGCGTGGCGCGTGTCGGAGATGAGCTGGGCGTCCTGGGTCACATAACGGCCCGTGTTCCGCTGGGCTGAGACCAGTCCGCGCTCCTCAAGATAGACCAGCGCACGCTGCATGGTGTTGGGATTGACGCCTGCCTCAGCCGCCAGATCCCGTACCGACGGCATCCGCACTCCCGGCGCGTACTGCCCGGAGACAATGCGCTGGGTCAGAATTTGCGCGAGCTGCAGCCAGATCTGCCGGTCATTTTTCAGTTGCCAAGGCAAAAAATCACCTCCAAATGCATTGTTGTATTAATATACTAATACAATGATACAGATTTGTCAAGAGGGAAAATGGTAAAAATTTCGGCTGCCGCAGGGCAGCCGAAATTTTGACTGTTTTTTATTGATTCACCAGCCAGATCTCCCGCAGGAGCTTGGCTGCTTCCAGACGGGTCAGAGGCGCTTCCGGGTTATTCAGTGTGATACCCGCCTCCTGCAGGGCCTGGAGGGAGGCTGCTGCCCAGGCGTCGGCTTCCGTGTCGATGGCGGCGACGGAGACCGGCAGCCGCACCAGGTTTTGCAGCATCACGGCGGCCTCCTGACCGGTGATCGGCCCATTGGGCCGGAAGAGAAGCCCGGCTTCCGTGACCTCGCCGCTGATCAGGCCCCGCTGCATGGCCGCAGCCAGATAAGGCTGGACCCAAGCGGCAGCCTCCTGGGCGTCAGTGAAGCCGGAGATGGTCAGGACCTCATCCACAGGCACCTCCATCAGCTCCATAGCCATGACGAGAAATTCCGAACGGGAGACGGTGTCCTCCGGGCAGAAGCAGAGGTTTCCTGCGATGCTCCTGCCGCTGTTCAGGCCGCTTTCGCACAGCCACATGGCTTCAAACTGGTCGGTATCCTCCTGCAGATCGGAAAAGGCCATGGTTTCTGAGGGCTTGAGGATGCGGATCTTCACCTCGGCAGGCTCGGAGACGTTTCCCGCCTCGTCGGTGACGGTGAAGGTGAAGCTGTCCTCGCCCACGCGATTCTTGTCCGGGGTGTAGACGTAGGTGCCGTCGCTTTCCAGCTTGACGGTGCCGCGCTTGGGCTTTTCCGCAAGCTGGAAGGTCAGGGAGGCGTCTTCCGGGTCGCTGCCGCAGAGGGTGCCGTCGTTGGGAATGTTTTTGTAGGTCTCAAACTCCGCGCCGATGGCCTTGGGCGTCTCGTTCTTGCCGGACTGGATGCGGACGGTCAGACAGGCCGGTTCGCCCAGGGCTGCGCCGCAGATGGGCTGGTATTGCAGCACCGCGTCACAGCTTTCGGTGCAGGTAGGCAACAGTCGCATACGGTCCAGCGCCTCCGCCGGAAGGATGTCGCCTGCCCGCAGCACGCGGCTGCCCAGGGCGACTACGGCAACGGAGTCCTCCGGGACGGCGGTGACAAAAATGCCGCGGAGGTCGTTGAGGTCATCGGTGTAAAAATCGGCCTGACTGAAGCAGTATTCCGTGTTATAAAGGGTCCGGGCGTCCGCAGCGCTGACGCTGAAGCAGAGGGCCAGCAGGCAGGCGAACAGGGTGATGCATCGGATGATGGGTTTCATATGAGTCCCTCCTATAAAATCTACGGTCATAGGTTGCGCCGAACGCCGGAAAATATGCAAAAAAATTCCGCCGTTTCCAAACGACGGAATTTTCTTACCATTTTTTAATACGGCCGGATATAGTGGGCGCTGATGTCCGGCGCAGGCCGCATCTTGATGCCCGAGACGATGCCCATGGCGATAAATGAGGTGAGGATAGAGCTGCCGCCGTAGCTGAAGAAGGGCAGCGCCAGACCGATAACGGGCAACAGACCCAGGCAGACGCCCACGTTAATCAGAATCTGGAACAGGAACATACTGCCGATGCCGACGCAGATCAGGCGGTTCTGCAGGTCCGGGGACTTCATGCCCACGTAGAAAATGCGCAGCGCGATGGCCAGCAGGAGCAGCAGGACGATGATACATCCCACCATGCCGAGCTGTTCACCGATGGTGGAGAAGATGGAGTCGGTATGGCGGGCAGGCAAAGCGCCCGTGTTGGTCATGGTGCCGTTGAAAAGCCCGGTGCCGGACAGTCCTCCGTTGCGGAAGGCCTTCAGATTTTGGTTGGTCTGCCAAAGCTCGTTCCAGCCGGTGGGGTCAATGGACGGGTCATAGAGGGCGAGAATACGGTTTTTCTGGTCTTCACGCATGATATTCTGCCACAGATAGGGCGCGACGACGGCAAAAGCGCCTGCACCGGCCAGGAACCACCAGACGGAAACGCCGCCCACGTAGGCCATCATGAGGAAAATAAAGATAAAAATCAGCGCCACGCCGGTATCGCTGGAGATGACGATATACAGGCCGACGATAAAGAGCATATGGAAGGCCAACTGGCTGACGCAGCGGACAGAGGAGACCCGGTTGCGGTTGACGCTGATGGTCCGGGCCAGGATGATGACATAGGTGATCTTGCATACCTCGGCGGGCTGGATATTAAAGGGCAGGAAGGGGAAGGACAGCCAGGCGCGGTTGCCGGAGTCGCCCTGAACGCCGAAGACCAGAAGCAGGCTGATAAAGACGGCGTTGAACAGGAACAGCAGGGTGCGCTGACCGGCCAGGATGTCGATGTCAAAGGCCGTGAGAGCAAAATAGATGATGACGCCGGCCACCAGACCTGTCTCTTATACACATCTCCGAGCCCACGAGACGT
>CAMFZO010000038.1 GCA_946006895.1 uncultured Clostridia bacterium
GCAGGCTGACCGAGCAGGAAGTTACACCTTTCACGCCTGATACCGCTTTTTCCACTCGGGCGGTACAGGCGGCGCAGCTCATACCGGTTACTGTATATTGCTCCATAGTTTATTTGTAACGCCTCCTTTTATTTCATCAGTTTTTGCAGAGTTGCCACTAACTCGTCAATTACTTCATCCTTGCCGTCACGAATATCTCTGGCAACACATCCTCGAATATGACTTGCCAGCAGCTCCCTATTAAAAGCATTGACCGCAGCGTTCACAGCGGCGGACTGAATTAAAATATCCGCACAGTAGGCATCTTTTTCCACCATTCCGCGAATCCCGCGAATCTGCCCTTCAATTCGGTTTAGGCGGTGAATCAGCTTTTTGCGTTCTTCATCTGAGCGAGCTGTTGTTTTTCCGCAGCATCCGCATTCTTCTTTATCAGACATCGTAACATCCTCCTTATATACCCCGGCGGGGTATTATCATTATATACCCTGACGGGGTATATGTCAATAGGAAAACAGCATATCCGAGAATGTGATACGGATTCCTGATGAAACTTTTTCATCAAGAATCAGTATTAAAAGAAAGAGTGTAACCCCATATTACTGAGGTTACACATCGTTTCTAAAATACTTCCTTATTAACCCGGGGCCAAAACCGCTGCGTTTTTGTGAGTAACAGTATTCTGCCCGCCGCGGATGGCCTTGCGAAAAAACGGAGAGACAAGGCCGTCAGCCCTGGCGATACACCCGCCGGTAGAGCAGCGCCTTGATGCGCTGAAATTCCTCTTCGCTGACCGGTCCGCCGGAGGTCATGATCCGCAGGGGAACGGCGCTGCGCCCCTTGGAGATAGGCGGCTGGAGATAGGGGTATGGGTTGAGAAAAAACCCGTTGCGCTCATAAAAGCCGATCCGTCTGGCGGCGAGGCCCGTCTCCGGCAGCTCCACCTCAAGGCAGACCGTTTTGCCCGCCTGTTCGACCAGCTCCTTCAGCATCCTTGCGCCCAGACCGCCGTTGCGGCACTGGGGTGCCACGGCAAAATGCTCCAGAAACACCACGGGTTCCAATTCCCACACCGCGAGAAAGGCCGCAATATCCTCCGGCCCGGGAGCTTTGCAGACATAGATCCGATAGGCCGGATCCTCCAGCAGCGCCCTCTGCTCGTCAAAGGGCCGCCGCTCGTCCACGGGAAAACTCGCCTCCATGATCCGGTAGACCCGGTCAAATTCTTCGTTTCGCAGTTGTTCCAGCATGATTTTTCTCCGTCAACCGTGTTATGGCTATCCTGCCCGCGCGGGGCGTTTTGTATTCCCGGCATCAAAGCTTGCGTCCGGCAACCTGGTACATCCGCTCGTCGGAAATCACCGTGTCCACGTCAAAATACGGCGCGAAAAGGGCCGCCAGCTCGTTCTCCTCCAAAAGATCGACGGAGACGCGGCTGGCTGTGCCGGAGTGGTGATGGTTCAGCATTTCCCGACTCATGCCGTGGGCGACGGAGAGCCTGCCGCCGGGCTTGACCCACCGGGCAAGGCAGCCGATCAGCCGAGCCGGGTCGGGGAAGTGGGGGAAGGCGTTGTAGATCATAATGACGTCAAAGCAGCGCTCAAAGACCGTCTGCTCCACGTCGCCGCAGAGAATGCGCACCTCGGGGAATTTCTGCTGTGCAATCTTCACCATCTCCGGCGATATGTCGACGGCGGTGAGGGAGGCGACACCCCGCTGCAGGTAATCGGAGAACAGGACCCCGGTGCCGCAGGCTACGTCCAGCACGTCGACGCCAGCCCGTACACCGGCATTGTCCAAAATGGCGGAGATCACCGCCTCGTTGCGCACCAGACCCACGTCCCAGGAGGGCGCGCAGCGGTCAAAAAATCGGATCACTTCCTGCTGTTCCATAAAAATACCTCACGTTACTGCCCTGGGATAGCGCTCCGGGATCAGCTTCGCCTTCATCAGGGTAAAAACAAGGGTCGGCAGCAGCACGAGCTGGATGAGAATGCCCGGCAGGCTCTCGACAAAATAGGTGGTCGCCAGCAGGCCGATGGAAAGCTCCGTCATGCCGGAGGCACCGCTGAGATAGAACAGCGCCTTTGCCGCGCCGCCGACGATACGGCCCAGGAGCATGGCGCACAGTAGGGCAATATAGAGGTCGGCGTATGTGCTTCTGGTGCGGACGAAGCGGAGCAGCAGTCCGCTGACAAGACCGTAGACGCACAGCTCCGGGACCATGGAAACAAGGCCCGTCGCCGAGGGCATGCCCGACAGAACGCAGGAGAGCACCGGTCCTGCCACGCCGCAGAAGGCGCCGTAGCTCCATCCGCAGATCAGGCCGCAGAGGAGAACGGGAATGTGCATGGGCAGGAAGACCGTGCCCGCGCCAAAGGCGTGAAAGGCCAGGGGCAGGATATAACACAGCGCGATGCAGACCGCGCAAATACAGGCTCGTTTGACAGATGACATTTCTTTCATAAGCTACCTCCGAAAAAACAATTCTATTTTAATGTGTCCCGGCCGGTTTCACAAGCCCCCATGGGGGATATCCGGCGAAAAAAGTCAGAAAAGAACCCCCGGTGGGGGTTGTCCGTTGCCCGGGGATTCGGTATCATAAAAGCCGTATCAACAAGGAAACAGGTGAAGCCAATGCAAAATAAGATCGCGGATATTTTAGAGCAGATGCAGCGTGTCATAATCGGCAAGCAGGCGGTCGTGGAGAAGGTACTGATGGCGGTCCTGGCCGACGGACACATCCTCCTGGACGACGTGCCCGGCGTGGGAAAGACCACCCTGGCCGTCGCCTTGGGCAGGGTGCTGGGGATGCAGTATCACCGCATCCAGTTCACGCCGGACGTGCTGCCCTCGGATATCGTGGGCTTTTCCATGTACGACAGGGAGAGCGGGAGCTTCCGCTATATGCCCGGCGTTGTCAACAGCACCAATCTGCTCCTTGCCGACGAGATCAACCGCACCTCCAGCAAAACCCAGTCGGCGCTGCTGGAGGCGATGGAGGAGCGGCAGGTGACGGTGGATGGGCAGGTCTATCGGCTGCCCGCGCCCTTTTTGGTCATCGCCACGGAAAACCATGTAGGCGCAGCGGGGACCCAGCTTTTGCCCCATGCCCAGTTGGACCGCTTCCTGGTGCGGCTGACCATCGGCTACCCGGATTTTGAGAGCCAGATGGAGATCCTGCGGGACAGGCAGACCAAAAATCCCCTGGATTCTGTCCGGCAGGTGGCCGACTGCGCTCAGATCCTGCAAAAGCAGCGGGAGGCGGCCTCCGTGACCATGAAGGACGAGATCCTGGCCTATATCACCCGCCTTTCCATGGCCTCCCGTGAGCATCCCATGGTGGAGCTGGGCATCAGCCCCCGGGGCGCCATCGCTGTCGGCAGAATGGCGCGGGCCTGTGCCTATGTGCGGGGACGGGATTTTGTGATCCCGGAGGATGTGCGCGAGATCTTCGCGGATGTCTGTGCCCACCGCATCCTTCTGAGCCAGAAGGCGAAAGCGGCCCGGTTGACGGAGCGGCAGGTCCTGGAGCAGCTCCTGGACGAGACGGCGCTGCCCTTTGAGGCATGAAAATGTGGAAGCGCCGCCTCATATGGGCCCTGACGGTGGTCCTCACCGCCGGACTGTATTTTTTTGACAATCACGCGGGAACGCTGCTTCTGCTTTTGACGAGCATCCTGCTGCCACTGGCGGGCTTTCTGGCGCTGCTGTGCCCTCTGTCCGCCGGGCTGACGGTGCAGAGGGCGGCGGGGAAGGGACAACTGGCAGTGGGCCGCCTTTCCCTGAAAAACGGCGGCATCCTTCCCAGTGCCCGGGTGCGCCTGGACATAGCCTGCCGCAACCTGCGCACGGGCCAGTGCGTAACGGAGACGGTCAAGGGGTGGCTGCCGCCCCGACGCTGCCGTGAGACGGAATTTACCCTGCGCTGCCGGCACTGCGGAAGGATCCGCCTGGAGATCACCGGCGTAACGGTCTGCGACCTGTTTGGGCTGGTAAAGCGGCGCAGAGCCTGCCAGGCAGGCGCGGCCTTTACGGTGCTCCCGGACCTGTTTGAGCCGGAGGTGGTGCCGGAAAGCAGCGCCGTTTCCCTGCCGGACAGCGACACCTATTCCGCCGACCGCCCGGGAAGCGACCCGGGCGAGACCTTTGCCGTGCGGGAGTACGTGCCGGGAGACCCCCTCCGGACGATCCACTGGAAGCTCTCGGAAAAGACGGACAGGCTCATGGTCCGCGAATTCGGGCAGCCTGTGGTGAACGAGGTGCTGCTTCTGCTGGAGACCGCCGGAAAGAAGGATGCGGCAGTGCAGGACGCCGTGACGGAGGTGTTTGCCTCTCTGTCCGCCGCGCTGCTTACCCGGGGCTGTGCCCACCAGGTCGGCTGGCAGGGAGAGGACGGCGCTCTGTGCCTCCAAACCCTTGCACAGCCGGAGGAGCTGGGGCCGATGCTGGAAGAACTGCTCTGCCTGCCGCCCCGGGAGGACGGCTCCGTGGCCCGGTGCTTCAGCGCCCAAAGCCCCCACTGCGGCTTTGCCCATGTGCTGGTGGTGGCGTCCCGGGTCCCGGCCGGACTGCGGGAGCTTGTGAGCGGCAACCGGGTGACGCTGCTGCTGTGCGGCGGCGGAACGGAGGGGCTGCAGCCCGACGGCACCTACGCCGTTTCCTTTGACGCCGGGGACTATGAACGTACCCTGGGCCGGCTGGAGGTGTAGACATGGAGCTTTGCTTCCGGGAGACAAAAAAACCGGGGCTGTTTCCGCGCTTTCGGGACGCGCTGCTTTTCTCAGCCCTCTGGTGCGCGGCCCTTGCCGCAGCCCGACTGCTTGACTGCCTGCCCTATGCCCTGACGGGGCTTGTGCCGCTGCTTGTTCTCTCCTTCCTGCCGAAAAGGGCGCGGCGGATAGCGGCGGCTGCCCTGCTTGCTCTGAGCCTGGGCTTTTTCGCTATTCGCTTTGCTTCTGTTCTGAACGGTCTGAAAATGCTTGCCAATCAGATGTTTAGCGTCAGCGAAAGCTGTCAAGCCTATAAGTATGATTATTTTTCCGTGACGGACTCGGCCGCCTCCCTCCGCGAGGGGCTTGTGTTTGTCTCACTTCTTACCGCGTTGGCGGTCTTTCTGCGCGCTGGACCTGCCCTTACTGCCCTGCTCTGGGCGGCTCAGGCATATTTCGGCGTGACGCCGCCGGGATTTTGGCTGGCGCTGCTCCTGCTTGCCGCCGCGCTGTGCTTTATGCCGGGGGAGGGCCTCTGGCTGCACAGTCTGCTGGCTGTAAGTTTGACGGCGCTGATCGCCCTGGGCGTGTTTTTCCTTGCGCCCGGGACGAATCCGTCTCTCTCTGGCGCGGAGGAGGTGGTTCGCGACCGCCTTGCCGTCCACAGCATTTTTTATGAGCGGACCCCGGAGCTTACGGAAACGCCGGAGCCGGAAACGGAGCAGCCGGATGTGCAGGAGCTGCAGCCCGACCGGGCTGTGGATAAGAAAGAGATCAACGTGCTGTTTTATGCTCTGGCGCTGCTGACCCTGCTTTTGCTCTTTGTTCCGGCGGTTTTCCGGGACCGCGCCCGGAAAAAGCGGGAAAAAAACCGTGCGGGCTTTGCGGACCCGGACTGCGCCGCGGCGATCCGCGCCATGTATCTGCACAGCCGAAAATGGCTGCAACTCAGGCCCATGGAAACGCCCGGGGACATTCAGGACCTGTGGCTGGAGGCGGCCTACAGCGACCATGCGCTCACCCCGGCACAGAGGGCGCGTATGGAGGAATACCTGACCCGGGTGGAACAGACCGTCTGGGACGCCGCCGGGAAACGGGAGCGCCTGCGCATCCGCTACCGCCTGTGTCTGTAGGGCGGCGATGTAAGGAGAACACATGATGAAAAAATTTCTTGTCTGCTTTATGGCGGCGGTTCTTCTGCTGCTTTTGGGAGGCTGCCGCCGCAGGATCATGCCGGAGGCGGAGCAGGTGATCTACGAGACCTACCTGCAGCAGACAACCGAGCCTTCTGAGACGCCGGACGAGCCTGCCACGGAGGAGACGCAGCCGCCTTCTGTCCCGGAGACAGAGCCGCCTGTGCAGGAGCCGGATGAGACGGCTTCCGCAGAGCAGACGACAGCAGCGACCCGGCCTGCCGAGGGCGGCGATCCGGGGCCCCAGGAGCCGACACAGCCGCCGCAGCCCACGGAGATCACGGTCACGCTGAACGCCAATCAGGGCCAATGCGCCGTCGAGACGGTCGCTGCGCAGGTGGGCGCGGCCTACGGCGATTTGCCTGATGCCACCCGCGGCGGCTATACCTTTACCGGCTGGTATGACCGCAAAAACGGCGGCACACGCATCGACAGCGCTACGGTGGTGACACTGACGGCGGATCACACCCTCTACGCCCACTGGGCGGCACGTGCCGGCTACGCGGTGCACTTCGACCCCAACGGCGGCAGGCTTTCCTCCGACGAGAGGGAACGGCTCGTCTACAGCGGCGATGTCTACGGCGACCTGCCCGTGCCGACCCGCCGGGGCTACAGCTTTAACGGCTGGTTTACGGCGGCAGACGGCGGCACACAGGTCCGGACCGAAGACTGCTTTTCGGGCAGCGAAAATCAGACCCTCTATGCCCAATGGACCTACGATCCCTATGACTACTGGTCCTTCGTCCTGGAGAACACCACGGAGCAGGTCTATAGCTGCCAGCAGCGTTCCGTCTATCTGGAGTTCGACGCAGACAATGTGACGACGAATTACTGCGCGCTGATCTCCGCCACCGGCTCATATAACGTGGCACAGAACCGGGAGGACATGAACGTGACGGACGAATGGGTCATGGAAAAGGGCCCCGATGTCATTGTCAAGGTCGTCAGCGACATGGGGGCGGCAGGCGCGTCCTACGGCGCTATGACGGCCCGATTCCCCGGTTGCCGTGTTCTCATCGTGCCGGGTGAAGCGGTCTACGGCAGCGCCGCCCAGACGCTTTACTATCAGCTCTGCTTCGGCAAACTCCTTTACCCGGAGTGGTATGCCGAGGTGGATACGGCGGTTGTCGCCGCCGAGCTGGGTACCGGCGGCAGCATCTACGGATAATGGAAGGGGCGGCAAAAGCCGCCTCTTTTTGACAAAAAACAACCCCCATGGGGGCTTGCGGCAGGAAAAGCTGCCTGTATAATAAAGCTATCTTAGGAAAGTGAGGCTGCTTTTATGAAAAAAGTGCTGACCATGTTACTTGCTCTGACGCTCCTGCTGGCGGTGTTTGTTCCTGCCGCGAGCGCTGCGGGCGACTATGCAGGCAAGACCGTCCTGCTCTATACCGGCAATCTGCGAGGCGACATCGACGTCTACGCCCGGATCGCCGCCGTGAAGGCCGAATATGAGGCCAAGGACGCGAACGTCGTTCTTGTGGACGCGGGCAACTATATGCAAGGCTCCGCCTGCGCCAACGCCACCCGGGGCAAGGCGGTCACCGATCTGATGACCATGGTGGGCTACGACGTCGCCGCCATGGGCAAATACGATTTTGTCTACGGCGACGCGACCACGGGCTACATCTACCACGGCAACTACTACAAGTATTACACCCAGGCCGAGCTGGTCAACGGCGCGGAGGAGCTGACCTACCGTCAGAACGCCCCCTGGGCCTCCGAGGCGGTCATGGCGACCCGCCCGGAGATCACGCCCGCGAGCTTCTACGCCGTCTCGTCCAACCTCACCGTCAGTGTGGAAAACAGCGGCTACTACAGCTTCGATCCCTATTTCGTCGTCCCGGTCACCGATCTGAATGTCGGCGTTGTTGCCATCACCGACCCCACCACCGCAGACTTCCTGCAGGACGGCTTCCTGGACGGCTACACCTTCACCGAGGAAGCGCCGGAAAAGCCCTACGGCAGCGATATTGTCGTTGCGCTGGTCAACGGCGGTACGGCCTGTGAGGCGGACATCGTCATCGACGCCACGGCAGGCACGCCCATCGTCGGTGCCTACGTCATCGACAACGAGACCAAGGCGATCACCGAGGAAGAAATCAAGCTGGACCTGGTGGATCCCACCATCGCCGCAGCCGTCGAGGCCGTGAAGGCGGAGGCCGTTACGGTCATCGGCAAGAGCGAGGTCACGCTGGACGGCTCCGATCGTTCTAACTGGAACGGCGAGACGAACCTGGGCGACCTGACCGCAGACGCCCTCAAGTGGTACGCGGAAAATAAATTTGAAGGCTTTGCAAAGGACGTGCCCGTCATCGCCATCCAGAACGGCGGCAACTGCGACAACTACCTCTATGACGGCGAAATCACCGATGTGGACCTGCTGCGTGCCCTGCCCTTCTCTCCCATGGGCGTCGGCATTCTGTATCTGACGGGCGAGCAGCTCCTGGAGGCGGTGGAGGCTTCCACCCAGAGCGAGAACTGCCCTGCCTGGGCGCAGGTGTCCGGTATGGAGTACACCGTCGATGCCTACAAGGAATTCAAGGCCGGCGCGGAATACGGTGACTACTATGAGGCAGAGACCGTCAACCGCGTGACCATCACCTCCGTCGGCGGCGAGGAATTTAGCAAGGAAGCCACCTACGCCGTCATTGCCGACAACTTCCTCATGAACGGCAACGACACCTATTATGTCTTTAAGAACGTCAAGGAGGCCGAGGGCGCGAAATACCTCAACAACGGCAACGGCGTCAAGACCCGCGATATTGTGGCCATGTATATCAAGGAAGTCCTGGGCGGCACCGTCGGCGGCACTTACGCAGAGCCTCAGGGCAGGATCACCGTTGTGACCGAGGAGCCCGAGCTCCCCTTCGTCAACCCTTATACCGATGTCGCGGAAACGGCATGGTACTATGACGCGGTCAAGTACACCTATCAGAACGGCCTGATGGACGGTACGTCCAAGGATAAGTTTGAACCGGAGACGCAGATGACCCGCGCCATGCTGGTGACGGTCCTCTACCGCGCCGAGGGTAAGCCGGAGGCCTCCGAATTTGAGAATCCCTTCCAGGATGTGGATGACAACTGGTATACCGACGCCATCTGCTGGGCGGCGGAAAAGGACATCGTGAACGGCGTCGCGCCCGACAAGTTTGCGCCCAACGAACCCGTGACCCGGGAGCAGATGGTCACTATTCTGCACCGCTACGCAACCGGCAAGGGAACTGCGGGAGACGGAAAGGCCGACCTGAGCAGCTTCCCGGATGCAAAGCAGGTTTCCTCCTATGCGCAGGACGCCATGGCGTGGGCGGTTGCCGGGAATATCATCCAGGGCTCCAAGGTCGGCGGCGAGGACTACCTCCTGCCCGCCGATACCGCCACCCGCGCTCAGATCGCCACCGTCCTCATGCGCTTCCTCGAGGCGTAAGTCCTTTTACGAGGCAGCTACCGCAATACTGATTCTGAATAAAAACCGAAGGCTATCAGCATCAAAGAGGAAAGAAACTCGACGGAGCGTTTGCCTTATTCCGGTGAAATATTTGCCTGACAGCAAATGTGAAATCCTCGATTATGCCTCGGGTGAAATCGAAACCTGCCGGTTTCGGTGAAATGAAATCCACCCACCGCGAGCCGCGATTTCATATGGCGAAGCCATATTCCACGCCGCGAAGTGGTATTTCACCTGCCCGTAAGGGTGGATTTCGTTGAAAAAAGCACCCTCACGGGTGCTTTTTTCATGCCAAAGAGCGGCCAAACGGAGCAGAACCGAGGTAATACTAGAATCTGATAAAAAGGTTTCAAACCTTTTTATAGCGCCGAAGGCGCGTCA